>JALTEW010000469.1 GCA_027073795.1 bacterium
GGTATATTATATAGCTTTGCTCTTCTTTTTGCATGCCGAGAAAATTTTACTATCATTGCATATTTTCCTTAAATTTATTTTTAGCCGAACGTCGAGGGTCACCTGCCGCCGTGGAGCAAGGCCACGCTTTGCGTGGCCGCAGCGGATTGGCGGTCAGGTGCACCCTATTGTTGAGCGATTTTTTCTTTAAATTTCAATTTGTTGCGACTCAACTTCCTGATCTCAGACTGGACTCTTTCTGCCAAAAACATCTTTAATAAGGACTGATAAGGAACATCCTTTTTGTTGGCCAAAAATTTTAGCTCATTCAAAAGATGCTCAGGTAAACGCAATGAGATAGTTTTTAGTGATGGTTTCAAATTGGGAAGTATGAGTTCTTCAGCGCTATCCCAATCTATATATTCTGTTGAGTCGTGTGAGGACCAAAATTCCCTTTCATGGTCTTCATCTTTGAATTTAGGTAACTTTTTCTTCATCATATTGCCTCATAAATCTTTCTTTCTTTTCGACTCATATCTCTTGCTGATATAATTCGTATTTTTTTGTTTCTTATAGTAAATACAACAAATAGTTTTCTGCCCAAGTCTGTAATACCTAATGCATAATATCTCTGTTCAAAATCTGAATGTTTAGCATCAACGTGAACAACAAGAGGATGATTGAAAAAAATCTGTTCGCACTCACTATTACTTACTCTGTGTTTAATCCAACTCTTATCTTTGTTGCTATCATCCCATTCAAATCCGGTACACTCTTGCAAGATTTTCTTGGACCCTTCGTTCATAATTTAGGTATATGGACATAATATACAAAAATCGAGTACGAAAATATCAGCCAACAGATTTTTTAGGCCCAACTTGTTATTCTACCCAATCTCCATTACACCGGCAACACTTCTTGCCTGACAGTTACCAAGATACGACTCAAGGAAGCGCTTGTCAAGCAGAAATCAGAGGAAATGCCTTGGCTCGAATCGACGAACTGGTTAACCTAACCATGGTATTATGGATATTATGGAGATTGTGTTTAATCGGAAGACCGAATATGAGTGGAGCTGACGAGAAATTGCAGGCCGTGCTGGAAGGTTATTCCAACTTCCTGAGAGAAAAGAAGTTGGCCATGCCCAAACATCAACCACACCTGGTGCGGTGGGTCCGGGAGTTCCTGCTCTTTGCAAGGAAGCACAGCGATCACCCCTTCGAGCAAACGCTGGATTTGTTTCTGACCGCACCCGGCCAACGAGCCGGCGTCAAGCCGTAGCAGGTAGTTATGGTAACCTAACCCGACTTTACGAAATATAATTTGATCATACTGAGAGTGTGATAAGCGGGGTGAGGTGGGGCGAGGGGTTAAAACAGCTTTTCGTTGATCGGGAAGAAATTGAAGGGGAGTTTTCTCAGTTCTTCAATGGCGATTTGCTTGGATATCTCCAGGCAAAGCCAGCGGTCGATGTTTCGGAACATGAATTCGAAAATTTCTCGCTTTTCACGGCCGAACAGGGCCATGCCGCTGGTGAGGTTGTAAGCGGTATAGCGAGAGAGTTTATCGGCGTCGCTGACGATGACGCGGTTCATGTTGGTTTGGTCCGGCTTGTTTCCCTGGAGATCTTCGTGGGTTCTGACGATTTCCCTGATGGGGGTTATGAGGTGTTCCGGATAGTTCAGTTCCCTCAGAATCCTTTCTGCCAGTTTCGCGCCTTCCGTCAGGTGAAGTTCCTTGATTCGGATGTCATACTGGGCGTTGACCTTGTCGGGAAAGGTGGTCTTTTTGTAAACATCCTTGTCGTCAATTTGAGAATACCCGATGTCGTGCAGCATGATGGCGGGAATGACGATTTCCTTGTCTCCCTTCACGCCCTCCTTCAGGAGTCGCCATGCAAAATCGGTGCTGATGCGGGTATGCACCAGGTCGATGGGTCTGCCATTAACAAGATACTTTTTACAAACCTGCCAAAGATGTTCAAATTCCATTTTCTCTCCAGCGGATCGCTATTAAAAGAGGTTGATTGAAGGATACATCGGGGATATTTCTATGTCTCTCCCCATCGTTTGAAAAGATGATGCTGAATACCGAACTGATCGAGGATTTTTCCGATGGTGTGGTCGATGATGTCCCCTATCGTCTTTGGCTTATGATAAAAAGCCGGGACCGGTGGGAAGATGACAGCACCCATCTCAGTGGCGTGTTCCATCAGCCTTAGGTGCCCCAGGTGGAGGGGGGTTTCCCGAACAACCAGGACTGTTTTGCGGCGTTCTTTCAGACAAACGTCGGCCGCGCGGATGAGCAGGGTATTGTTGTATGAGTTTGCTACCCCAGACAAGGTCTTTATGGAACAGGGGATAATAACCATGCCAAGGGTGAGAAAGGAGCCGCTGCTGACCGGGGCGCCTAGGTCCCCGGGGTTATAGACGCGGGCCGCCATGGCTTTCAGGTCTTTTGCCGTGTAATCTGTTTCGATTTCCAGATTCTTTTTCGCGGCCTCCGAGATGATCAGGTGGATTTCCAGGGGAAGTTTCGAGGCAACCTCCAGAAACCGAACGCCGTAAATGACGCCGCTTGCGCCTGATATTCCGACGATGAGTCTATCCATGGCACATTCCTCGCTAATAATTATTTTGGTAGAAAGGCGAAGGGCAAAGGGCCGAGGACCGAAAGAAGTCCTTTCGTAAGTCGTGAATCGTAAGGCATGAGGTGATTAGGGACTTGCTCTTTACGCCTAACGCTTTACGACTCACGGTTTCGATTCCTTTTCATTTCGCTTTTCTCAAGAATTAATTATGTCTTCTTCAATTCCCTCAATATCTTGTCATAGTCCGCATGCGACCCTACCCAAAACCAGACTATCACGTCATGGCCTTGGCGAACTCCCAGCGCCCGGTAATCTCTTGATATGCGGACCGCGTAAATGGGCCGTTTGGAGTGAACCTGTTTAAAGCGGAGGCCAGGGTAATAGGGGTCTTTTTCAAACCGGATGTAAGCTTCTTTTGCCTGTTTCTGAATCCCACGTGGCAGTTGAGCAAAGAGTTTGCGAAACCGTTCCGTGGTGTGGGATATCATAAGCGACTGGCATTCAAGGGTTTCGTTCTGCCCTCTGCGTGTTCCATGAGCGCCTCGTCCGCGAGTTTATCCAACACATCTTCTGATTCGGCAAACGCTTTCTCCCATCGTTTTTCAGCTAAAATTTCGTCGATCAGCCAGCGCGCAAGGGTATTTTGGTCCATCTCTGGCAGTTTCGACGCCTCTTTGAAGGCTTTTTCAAGTAATTCCGTCATGATTGAACTCTCCCGCCTTTTGGCGTTACGTAAAGGCCTTTCGTTCTTCCCTTTTTATTTTTGTCATTATACCATAACATTATGTTAAAGTTGAGAAACGACACTCGTCCATCCTAGGCCAATTTCAAACGCACACGGATTTTACACCACATTACTCTTCTTGACGCTCCATTGCCCCGATTTTTTCCCGCGCTTGTTCAACGATAATTCGGGTGAGTGTTTCCGTGTTCGCGACGATTTTTTCAATAGCTTCTGGCGTGAGGTTATCCCAGTGGATCCCGGCCGTGATGACCACCATCCGGTTAAGGGCGGCGGCAATGCGTGTGGCCATCATCTGGACCACCGTGTCTTCTTTATGTCCCACAACCGTGTAGACGGAGGTGGTTGCGCTGACTTGATTGGGGTCTTTCAAGCTGGGGCGGGGATGGGCGACGCCCACGGCCCCGATGTGGGGTTTTGTGCCCCCCCAAACAGCGATGAGCAGGTCATCCCCAAGAACGCGTATTGCCGCTTCTAAGGAATAGTCTCCGGTGATTTTAACGGTCCAGTGCATAGGGTATTAGGTGGAAGGTATTAGGTGGAAGGTGGAAGGTTTACCCCGTGAAATTGACGAAGTCACAGCGAAGCGAATTTCACTGGGGTGAAAGGCTCTCTTAGGTTTCACGCAAAGGCGCAAAGAGGCCAAGTAGTTGTTATTTTTTGATTTTCTTTGCCTATCTGCGTGCGGGCACGCACAGGCAGGCGTTCTTGGCGGCTTGGCGTGAGATTTGATCAGTGAAGATTTACCGTGAAGCGTGAAGCGTGAAGCGTAAGGTGTAAGGTGTTTAAAGAAACAATTTACGCTTAACACCTGACGCCTGACGTTGTGCATTTTCTGCCGTGCACTCATAACTACTTAGAGAGTTTCAATATCTCTATCAACGGGTGGAGGGAGGCCAGCAGGTGATCGGGCCGGAGGGGTTCCATTTCCTTACGGGTATTTTCCCCCTGAGCGGCGACGGCCACGGGACACCCGACCTTCTTTGCCGTGCGGATATCTGTCCGGCTGTCACCGATGAAGAGAACCTCCCCGGGGGCCAGTCCCAGCCGCTCAATGGTCTTCGTGAGACCTTCCGGATCGGGCTTGAGAAACCGGACCTCATCCCGTGACACCGTGACGTTGAAGGTACGGTTCCAGCCCATGAGCAGAAGTATCCCCTCCATCGCCTTGCGTCCTACGTTGGAGCAGAGGGCGATGGGAGTCCCGGCGGCCTTCAGGGCCGAAAGGAGCTCTTTCGCGCCTGGCTGTGGGCCCCACCGGCTCAGGGCGTCTTTGTCATATTCGTCATACACGGCATTAACCAGATTCAAGAAACGCTTTTCTTCCACCGCATTAGGTGCCAGCCGGATCCCTTCATTGTAGAGTTGGGCATAATCAGTACTACCTAAAAGAGGGGATGCCCAATCCCATTTTCTGATCTCCTTTTTGACTTGTGAAACCGCTTCTGGAATCTTCCATTGAAAATCGACGATCGTTCCCTCAAGATCGAAAATGACTCCAGATATACTACCCATATCAGAGGTCATGACAAATACTCAACCAAACGCTTCATGGAGGCAACATATCCTGGTGGAAGTAGGGCGATGTCAGACGGATTGGAAAAGGTTGTCCTTAAGTTTTGTATAGATTCCTTCCGCTTAACGGCATAGAGCAAGGCATGTGCCTGTGGACATTCTCCGATTGACTGGGTGCCTGCAATTCTGTCATCAATGACGGTCACCCACATGCGACAGCTACCCCTCTGAATTTCCATGGATTTACCTCTACCACTCGAGTTCGATTCCAGTATACCAAAGGAGGCAACATGGACGCCAAGGCACTCAAGGCTTGTCACATTTTCTGAGCCTGGATATGCCATTGGAACTCCAGCGAGGTTGTGGCCTACAACATTTCCCTGTCGTTTTGCATTATTCCAGAGCATGCTCAGGGTTTTAGTGTTCGTGAACATATCGATGGTTTCAGCACAGTCACCACAGGCGTAGACGCCATTCACACTCGTTTTCATAAACTCATCTACCTTGACCCCACCCGTCTCTCCAATCTCACAGCCCATCTCTTTTGCGA
>JALTEW010000470.1 GCA_027073795.1 bacterium
GGCAAGGACAAGTCTGAAACACCTTGGGGAAGAAAAACGTTCTTTCCATACCTTGCCTTTGCCCTCTCTTAGACCCAAGAAGACGAACAAAGCAAATGGCTCAAAGAACCTTAAGCCTTGACAATACCGTCGTTGTTTGATAGAAGCGCTATAACCGTGGAGGGAGGCAGGGTGGCGAAGTATTATGAAATAGTTGTATTTCCCGGGGATTTAAAGAAATCAAAGGTCAGGCGTTTTAGGATACCGAAATTTTTCGTTTGGTTCGTTTCGTTATTAGTTCCATGCTTTTTTGCTGTTTCTAGCTACATGATGTGGAATTATACTTCCCATGAATTGGCCTGTAAAAAAATTATCAGAACTGCAGATGTTTACAAGGCCCAGGTAGCGGATCTTGAAAAGAAGGTTCGCCAGGCCCAGACCCAGGTGTCCAGGGTAAGGGAACTGGATGAAAAGTTGCGTGTTATTGCCAATCTGAAGCCCGCCTACCAGAGTGGGGAAAACCTATGGGGGATTGGAGGAATTCCAGAAGACGACCCTTCTTCTAATGATGTGGTTTGTACCCTCTCGCCGGAGGAATCCGAGCGAATACGTCAATTGCATTATGATTTATTTCGGCTGGAAAGGCAGTCGAAGTTTGAGCAGAAGAGCCTGAAGGAACTACATGATAAACTGATAAGCCGAAGGGACTTGCTGGATTCAACCCCATCCATTCGCCCGGCATATGGGTATGAGACGTCCGGGTTCGGGTACCGGATTTCCCCCTTTACGGGGCACAAGCAGTTCCATGAGGGACTTGACATCGCCAATCGGAAGGGAACCCCTGTCATCGCTCCGGCAAACGGACTCGTAGTTTTTACCGGAAGAAAAGGTGGGTTCGGAAATCTTGTTATCATCGACCATGGCCACGGAATTACCACCCGATATGGCCATCTTTCAAAGATTCTTGTAAGAGTTGGCCAGCACGTTAAAAGAGGTGAAAAAATTGCTGAGATTGGAAATACGGGGCGTTCAACAGGCCCCCATCTTCACTACGAGGTACGGCTAAACGGGGTGCCTGTCAACCCCAGGCGTTATATATTGAACTAATTTCCTTTAAGTTATACAATCGAATTCAAGGGAAACTAAAAACCAAGGGCGGATAGCTTTATCCATCTTGTCAAAATACATTTAAAGCAGGTGATAATTAGCCATGTTTTCAAAATTACTATTGAAGGTTGTGGGAAGCAAAAATGAGCGGGAGCTCAAGCGCATTTCTCCCATAATCGATCGGGTCAATGCGCTGGAATCAAAGATACGCCCCTTAAAGGATGAAGACTTGCGGGCAAAGATGGGGGAATATCGTCAGCGTGTTGGGAACGGGGAGCCACTGGACAATATTCTACCTGAGGTGTTCGCCGCAGTCAGGGAAACGGCCTGGAGGGTCTTGGGCGAGCGGCATTTCGATGTTCAGCTTGTTGGGGGTATTGTCCTTCATGAGGGAAAGATTGCCGAAATGAAGACTGGTGAAGGAAAAACCCTTGTAGCAACCCTGCCTGTGTGCCTTAATGCCCTGACAGGGAAAGGGGTACACGTTGTGACGGTCAATGACTATCTAGCGAAACGTGACGCCGAATGGATGGGGGCGATTTACAGGTTTCTCGGTTTTTCCGTGGGGGTGGTTACGAACGAGTTGTCGGACTTGGAGCGGAAAAAGGCCTACGGGGCGGATATCACTTACGGTACCAACAACGAGTTCGGGTTTGACTATCTCCGTGACAACATGAAATTCGATATTGAGGAATTTGTCCAGAGGGAGTTGAACTACGCCATCATTGACGAGGTAGATAGTATTTTGATCGACGAGGCACGAACCCCTCTGATTATTTCGGGTCCCGCCGAGGAATCCACGGAAAAATACTATACCATCGACCGAATTATTCCCTTCCTGAAAAAGGATATTGATTACACCATCGATGAAAAGGCAAACACCTCCGTATTGACGGAGGAAGGGGTTTCAAAGGTGGAGCGGCTGTTGAAAATCGATAACCTCTACGATCCCCGGCATATCGATACGCTTCACCACGTTAACCAGGCCTTGAAGGCACATACCTTGTTCAAACGGGACGTGGATTATGTCGTTAAGAACGGAGAAGTCATTATCGTAGATGACTTTACCGGGCGGCTCATGCCTGGCCGGCGGTACAGCGACGGGCTGCATCAGGCCCTGGAAGCCAAGGAAAAGGTCAAGATTGAGAATGAAAATCAGACCCTGGCAACTATTTCTTTTCAGAATTACTTCCGGATGTATAACAAACTTGCCGGCATGACGGGAACAGCGGACACCGAAGCGGTGGAGTTCAAAAAGATTTACGACCTTGATGTGGTGGTGATTCCCACCAACCGGCCGATGATACGAAATGACTACCAGGATGTCATCTACAAGACGGAAAAGGAGAAGTTTCGGGCTGTCGTGGAGGAGATCGAGGATTGCCACAAACGAGGGCAACCTGTCCTGGTAGGAACTGTTTCGATTGAGAAATCAGAAAAGGTCAGTTCCATGTTGAAGAAGCGCGGGGTTCCCCACAATGTCCTGAACGCCAAACACCACGAGCGGGAGGCAGAGATTGTTGCCCAAGCAGGCCGTAAAAAGGCCGTTACCATCTCGACCAATATGGCGGGTCGAGGGACGGATATCGTCCTTGGCGGCAATTACAAGATGATTGCTGAAAAGAAGATTAAACCTGAAATGGGTGAAAAAGAGAAGGAAAAGATTTACGAAGAGATAAAAAAGAAGACCCAGAAGGAACACGAAGAGGTGGTAGCCCTGGGAGGCCTTCACATCATTGGAACAGAGCGGCATGAAAGCCGGCGGATTGACAACCAGTTGCGGGGCCGTGCCGGTCGCCAGGGGGATCCCGGTTCCTCCAGGTTTTATCTCTCTTTGGAAGACGACCTTCTTAGGATATTCGGTTCAGAGCGCATCTCGAGCGTTATGGATAAACTTGGGATAGAGGAAGGGGAGCCTATTGAGCATAAGTTTATTACCAAGGCGATCGAAAACGCGCAGAAACGTGTAGAGGCCCAGAACTTCGAAATACGAAAGCAACTCCTTGAATACGACGATGTCATGAACAAGCAGCGAGAGGTTATTTACGGATGGCGTAAAGAGGTGCTGTCGTCCGAAAATCTCCGTGATGAGATTATGGATATGGCAAGCGAGATCATCCCCGAGATTATTGCCCCCCTTATTGAAGAGAAAAAATACCCGGATGAGTGGAACTGGAAGGGGCTTCAAGATAACCTGTTCAAGCAGTTTCATGTAAGGGTGGATTTTTCCGATGATGACAAGGAGCACGCCACGCTGGAAACCCTTCAGGAGCTTGTTGAGGAAAAGATTGAGCAGTACTATACCTCTAAGGAAAAGGGGTACGGGGAAGAAATCATACGTTTCCTGGAGCGGATGATTCTCCTCCAGTCGATAGACGTGAACTGGAAAGACCACCTGCTCGCGATTGATCAGTTGAGAGAAGGCATCGGGCTTCAGGGGTATGGCCAGCAAGATCCCCTCAGGGTGTACCAAAAAGACGCTTTTGACATGTTTCAGGATATGATTTTCCGTATCAAGCAGGATGCCTTGGAGAAACTTTTTGCCGTCGAAATCGAGAGGGAAGAGGCAGTCGATGAACTGACATTTGTCCCCACGGCGGATGGAAACGCCATCAGCCTCGGGAGAGGCCAGATGATGGTGCGTCCCGCCGCCCAGCCCCAGCCATTCGCTCCCCCTCCAGAGGCATCGGGTGGGTCAGACAAGCCAGTAACCTACCGTCGCCCGGGGAAGAAGATAGGAAGAAATGACCCATGCCCCTGCGGGAGCGGGAAAAAATATAAAAAATGTTGCGGCAGGGGGCTGTAACCTATGAAGACCGAAATACCCGGTTTCCGTTTTTCGGTGGCATGCGCGGGGATTAAACAGACGGAGAGACCAGATATGGCCCTGATGGTCTCGAATCCGCCGGCCCGGTGGTCGGGAGCGTTTACAACCAATCGCGTGAAGGCTGCTCCCGTTGTTATGGGGTTGGAGCGGCTGAAAGCGGGGGTTCCCCTCTCGGCTGTTCTGGCCAACAGTGGAAACGCCAATGCCTGCGTGGGCGAGAGGGGGATGGCAGATGCCAAAACCCTGTGCCGGGAACTCGCGCGGTTGTTGAAGGTCCCGGAAAATCAGGTCCTGATGGCATCAACTGGCGTTATTGGACAAACCCTGCCGTTGGACAGGATGAAAGACGCCCTCCCTTCTCTCGTGGAGGGATTGGGTAGTTGTTCCCTTGAAGACCTCGCTACGGCCATCATGACCACGGATCGGTATCCCAAGTGGGAACTTTCCCGTCCGGACCGTTATCCCGATATAGGAATTGGTGGCGTAGTCAAAGGGGCGGGGATGATTTACCCTGATATGGCAACCATGCTGGGATTTTTCTTTATGAATGCAGGATTGCCCCAGTCCGTTCTTCGTGAGATAACCCGGTTAGGGGTTCAGGAAAGCTTCAACCAGATACTCCTGGATGGGGATCGGAGTACCAATGATACAGTTCTGGTTTTGGATAACGGGACGGCTTTGAGTGGGAATCGAAGAGCGGATGACGTTGCGCACGCCGTTTCGATGGAACTTGGACGGATGATGAAGTCTCTCTCGGAAAGAATTGTGGACAACGGAGAGGGGGTTACAAAGGTTGTAACCGTTCTTGTGGAGGGGGCAAAAAACCGGCAGGACGCAAAGTGCGTAGCGGAAAGTGTGGCGAAATCCCCTCTGGTCAAGACTGCCTTCTATGGTGAAGACCCAAACTGGGGTCGAATCATGGCAGCCATCGGATATTCGGGAGCAGATATCGATCAGGAAAGTGTCGACATCTACCTGGATCAGGCACAACTGGTTAGCTCTGGACAATTTGCCGGAGGGGTGGCGGAACATAAGGCCGCTGAAGTGATGAAAAACCGCGCCTATACGCTTCGTATATCCCTGAGACAGGGGGAGGCTACCCATCGTCTGACAACCTCGGATCTGTCTGTTGAATATGTTAAGATAAATGCCGATTATCGTTCCTGAATCGCAATAGAAAATTTGACGTAAAGGAGGTGTGGATGCAGATTTTGAAAATTAATCCGGATAACCCACAGGGAAGACTGATCAATAAAGTAGCCGAGGCCCTGAAAGCAGGCGAGGTCATTGCCTATCCTACTGATACCGTTTATGGAATCGGGTGTGACCTATCCAACAAAGGGGCCATTGATAAGGTCTACCGCATCAAAGGAAAACAGCGCAACAAGCCGCTGAGTTTTATCTGTTCTGACTTGAGTGATATCAGCCAGTATGCCTATGTTCAGGATTATGCCTACAAG
>JALTEW010000471.1 GCA_027073795.1 bacterium
ACATGGGAAAGAGAATCGCGGTGTTGGATGGATAGTGGGTAACGATTGAGATGGTTATCTCATCGATGGGAATATCCTTAAATATCAAGTCCATGTCTTCTACTGAATCTACACAGACTCCTGACATGCCAACTTGCCCTTCGGAAAAAGGGTCATCTGAGTCATACATCTGTATTGTTGGGAGATCGAACAGGACGTTCAACCCCGTTGCACCATGGTCAAGCATGAATTTCATCCTCTGATTGGTCTGTTCAGGTGAGCCAAACCCGGTGAGCTGACGCATTGTAAATTTCTTTCCTTGATACATGTTGGGATGGATCCCCCTGGTAAATGGGCCTTCCCCTGGATTCCCAAGGTCACCAAGATAGTCGAAATTCGGGTTGGAAGAAGGGGTGTATAAAAGTTCCTTAGGAACATCTGATCCTAAAACTGTCCTGGTTTTCTCCCCCCATCTCTTTCTGTCACGTTCAGAAAGCGCCGTTCTCTTCCATTGTTTAAACGCCTTTTCAATGACTCTCAGAGCATCCATGTTATATAAGGGTTGCCTTCTCTCCCTGGATGCCTCCCGGGCTAATATTTCCTTCGTGCTTTTCTCATTGCCAGTCATAATATTTCACACCTGTATATAGATGTTGATGGCTTCTTAAAAATTCAGGGTTCTACCCTTGATGTAATATGCTTTTCGTTCCCCCAATATGCTTCGTCTTCAGGATACACATGCATTTAATTTGTCTTTTTAGATTGCAGAATGACCTTGTTTTTGCTGTATGCCTTTTTTGAATTCTTGAAAACCTATTTAAAGACCGCATGTGGCAGCCACAAGACCAGTTGTGGAAAGACAATACAGGTAATAAGCCCAATCCACTGCAGGCAAATAAAGGGCACCACACCTTTGTAGATGTGCATAATTGTCATTTCTTTCGGGGCAATCCCTTTCAGATAGAAAAGTGAATAACCGAACGGCGGCGTTAGAAAAGCCATCTGGAGGTTTACACAGATCAGGGTAGCAAACCACAACTGGTCAAACCCCAATTGGTCAGCGATAGGGATAAAAATGGGGAGGACGATCAGCAAAATTCCCAGCCAGTCAATAAACATCCCTAAAAAGAACACGCATCCCATCATAATAAAAAGAACCACATAGGGGCTGACTTTTAGACTCAAGAGCAAATTCGAGATAGCATCTCCACCCCCAAGTCCCATAAAAATCGACTGAAAGGCATTTCCACCGAGGAACAGGGTCATCACCATCGAGGTCGTGATAAAGGTTGCAATGGATGCATCCTGTACCGCCTTCCATGTCAGCTTTCTATACCCAAGCGCCAGCACAAAGGCGCCAGCAGACCCGATACCTGCCGCCTCTGTAGGGGTAGCAACCCCCGCCACAATACTTCCCAAAACAAGAATAATTAGCACGCCAGGGGGAATCAGTGAGGTGGTTACCATTTTTAGTTTCTGTAAAACAGTATAAATTCTCTCCTCTTTTGGAAGGGGAGGACCCAATTCTGGGTTGATCCCGCAACGTACGGAGATATAAATAATGTAGAGGGTAGAAAGCAGCAGCCCGGGGAACATGGCGGCGGCGAAGAGCTGACCTACGGACATCCCGGCAAGGCTCCCATACACCACGAGCATAATGCTCGGCGGGATGATAATCCCAAGAGTGCCACCCGCACAAATAGACCCCGCTATTAAGGGTATATTGTATCCCCGCTTCATCAAAGCGGGAACCGCCAATAAACCGACGGCCACCTCGGTTGCACCCACCACCCCGGCAGAGGCGGCAAAAACTGTGCAGACAATAACCACTGCCAACGCCAGCCCTCCCCGGATAGGGCCCATAATCACATGCATCGTGTGAAACAGCTTTTCAGCAATTCCGGAGGCATCCAGCATCTGGGCCATAAAAATAAAGAGGGGAACCGCCACCAGCACGTAGTTATCCATGACTCCGTAGGTTTTATTAGCAAAGAGGGCAAAAACCACATCTGGGGACCCGCCCCATCCAATCACCCCAAAGACCACGGCCAGGGCCCCAAGGGAGAAGGCAAGAGGATGCCCAAGGAACAGGGTAATAAACAAGGTGCCAAACATGACAAGTGCGAGTGTGTCAGGACTCATATGTCCTCCCCTTTCAGCTTGTAAATATCACGAACAAAGTTGGCGATCCCCTGCACCAAAAGCATAACCATGGCCACTGGCATCACGGTTTTGTAGGGGTAAAGAGGGGGTTTCCAAGCCGTCCAGCTATGTTCATGAATTGCCCAGGATTGTGCAGCATATAAGATGGAAGCATAAGTCAAGGCCACCACAAAGGGTAAAAAGATAATGACAAACGTAATCACCCGAAGCCACAATTGAATCTTTTCTGGAAGCTGGAGAACAATAACATCGATCCTAACATGACGGTCATAAAGGAGTGTATAAGCCATCCCGAGCATGAAATGGGCGCCGTAGATATAGACTGTCAATTCAAATCCCCAAGTCGTTGGGGCATGGAAGATTTTTCGGGCAATGACCTCGTACATTACCACATAAAGCAGGGGAAGAATCAAAAGGGCCAGCCAGCGCCCTGTTACATCTGTAAAGGTATCGATACCGCGCACCAACTTTTTAAGCATCTTATCCTCCGCGTGGTAAGAACCATCCTGCCCGGGTAGCGTATCTACCCAGGCAGGCAATAGAAAATGGTTTATTGATAATGTTTTCCCTTGACATACATGTCATACGGCCATGGGGTTACACCACCTCTCAAGCTCCGCCACTGGGCAAAATCCTTCTTGAACTTTTCCTGAGAATCCAGAACCTTTTTGACGTCCGGATACTTCTTTTTCAATTCCTCAAGATAGGCATGGGTTGTTTTGGCAAACTGGCTCATGGCCTCATCCGTCATCTTTATATACTGAACATGCTTCCCCATAAGCTTCAGGGCGGGAATATTAAGGTTCTCCATCCACGCCCATGACCAGAGCTGCGTTTCCTTGGCACAAATCTCAACAATCGCCTTTAAGTCATCGGGAAGGGAATCCCATTTTTTCTTGTTGAAAACCACATCGAACTGGCAGGCAGGCTGATGCACACCTGGCTCAATCACGTACTTGGTAATTTCATGAAACCCCATGGGATAATTCACAGCGGGACAACTAAATTCACAGGCGTCGATGACACCTCTCTCGAGGGCAAGATAGATTTCACTGCCCGGGAGGGGGGTAACCGAGGCGCCCAAGCGATTCAGAATATCCATGTACCACCCGGGAGTTCGGACCTTCATCCCTTTGAAATCTTCCATCTTGGTGGCCTTCTTGTTTGAGTAAAGGCCCAACTCCTGCCCTACATCTCCGCAGGGAAAGGCAACCATACCATATCTTCCATACAGCTCATTGAGCATCTTCGCTCCACCGCGTTCATACAACCAGATACTGTAACCTTCCGCATCGAGGCCGAAGGGAACCGATGCGAAGGCAACGAAAGCCTCATTCTTACCCTTCCAGTACCCGGGCCAGGAATGGAAGCAGTCCAAAGTCCCTTTTGCCGTGGCATCAAAGATCTGCATGGCCGGTACAATTGAACCGGTTGGGAAAACTTTGATGTCCAGTCTGCCACCACTGGCCGCCCTTACGCTATCCGCAAAATGGATGGAAATATCGTGGAACAGAAGTCCTCCCCATGGGTCGCTCATGCGCCAATGGAATTTCTTTTTCGAGGTCGTCCACTTCTTGTGCTTCCAGGCTTTTGCACGCGCGTCTTCGCCAAACTTTACGAACTTCTTCTTCGCCGCGAAAGAATCGTTAGCCATCGCGAATGTAAACGTGAAGACTAAAACAACCGCTAATAAGATCCCGAAAAACTTTTTCATGTCTTACCCTCCAAAATAAGCGTTGAAATTTCTTTCTCTTTTGACCCTTACGCCATAAAAATTACTTTTTATCACCCCCCTTCACCTGGGAATTCCGGGATCTGCAGAAAGTATTTTCCCTCTTCCGTCCTCCCCACATATCCCTCCTGTACAAGCGAGGCCAACACCTTTGGCCTGTAATCCCGCATTCCAATGTGAAGATAATTTTTTTTCTCATAAGGCAAAGGAACAGCCGTATCCACATCCACGGCGCCCCTGCGTCTTAAGTCATCGATGATCTGTTTTGCCACCCGCCGCATCTTCCAGGCAATGCCATAGCGGGTCAGGATATAGACCAGTATCAAAAAACATATGCCTATTACAATCTGTAAGCTTTCAGACATGTCGCATTAAACCCCTAATATGTGAGAACCATTCCCCCATCAAACAGGAGGTCTCCACCTACCAGATAGGTGGCAAATCTCGAAAATCCAAAGACAAAAAGATTTCCCACTTCGACAGGTGACATCATCTCCTTTACCTGCGACCGGCCCATCATCACATCACGAACGACCTCATCCGGTGTTATCCCCCGCTGTTTTGCCTGATCTGGAATCTGATTCAGCGCAAGTGGAGTCTTTACATAACCCGCGCTGATCGTAAATCCGCGGATCTTTCCTTCTCCCTCCGCTGAAATGGACTGGGCCAGTGCCCGCAGGCCAAATTTTGTGATGTTATACACGGGTTTATTTTTCGTACAAATATGCGCATGGACCGATGCCATATTACCGATAACCCCTGTTCCATCCTTGCTTTTCTTCATGTATGGAATCGAAAGTTTGGACAGATAAAAGGGTGCTCGCAACATTATCCTATGCATTAGGTCATATTTTTCCATGGGAAAATTTTCAACAGAGTCGATATGCTGGATCCCAGCAATGTTCGCTAGAAATTTAATTGTACCCATCTCGGAAGCTTTCTGAACCGCGCGTTCGATATCCGTGTCTTTGGTCAGGTCGGTTTCGATGAAGTTTGCCTTTCCCCCCAATTTTGCAGCGATTTCACAGGTCTCCTCACCTCGTTTGTTATCGATGTCCAATGCTGCCACAGTCAGGCCGTTCACAGCGGCCGCCACAGCAGTCGCCCTTCCTATACCGCTTGCTGCGCCAGTAACGATACAAACATTTCCTCTTACAAAACGTTCATCCGTGAGTACGAGAATATCTTCACGTCTAATGACCGGTTCGCTGATATCCACCTTACTCCTCCTTTTTAATCTTGTTAGTCAATCATCTTTCCCGGATTCAAAATCCCGTTGGGATCCATCATGGCCTTGATATCCTTCATGAGGGCAAGGCTCTCGCCATGTTCCATAGGCATGAACTTCTTTTTGCCAATGCCTACCCCGTGCTCCCCCGTCGCAGTTCCCCCAAGGGAGATAGCATGGGATACAATCTCAAAATTTGCCTCGTCACGCTTTTCACATAAGACCTTATCCGAAAAATCCCCCGCTATGACCAGGTGAAGATTACCAT
>JALTEW010000472.1 GCA_027073795.1 bacterium
TCTTGCCCTTAATCGCGCGTTGATGTATCCGTAATCCTCAGACATCTAATGTAACCTTTATCCCGCTGAAAAGTTCCTTGCCAAGCCACACAAGCAGGTCTTTTCTCTTTTTTTCCAATCTTGATTGGAGTGTGTTGATTCTTGTGAAAGTTCCATCCCTGGAACGAGCAATAATCCCGCAATCTATGGAACTGTCCGTGGCTGTAGTGAACGATTTATCGGACTGGCTGATGAGCTGTTTTAAAAGGGATTCATCTTCCGGGTTTGTGTACAAAATGAGGTTTTCCGGGAGGTCTTTGATGGTTTCCAGATAAAGCGTTTTATAGATCTCTCCATAGTTTTTATCGTTCCTTAGTTTATAGATACTGTGGATAACCTCATCAAAGATATCTTGGACGATCTGGTTTTTTTGCATGGTGAGTTTTTTGCGCAGGCGGATTTCCGCTGCGCTTTTCTCCCTTTGGGAGGAAACATCCAGATTCACGTCGTGTTCAGAAAGGATGGCATTTGCCTCGTTTTGAGCAGCCTTTTGGGCCTGGGCAAGGATCCTTTCAGCCCGTTCCTTCGCAGATTGTAGGATTTCCTCTCTTTCCTGTTCTCCCCGCGTTTCAATGGAGGTCAACAGCGCATCTAATCCCATGATTGCTCACTCCTATGGGCTGAAATGTAACTACCTGCTACCTCAGCATGAACAGGATGATTGCCGAAATTACAAACCCAAGGATGACCACGGTTTCTGGGATTGCTACAAGAACAATCATCAACCCGGTAACCTCTGGCTTTTCAGCAATGGCACCTGCGCCTGCGGCCCCGATCCTTGATTGCGCAATCCCTGTTCCCAAACCCGCTAGACCAATAGCTAACCCGGCCCCAATGGCTAAAAGTCCCATTCCTATTGTCATGTCTAAATCCCTCCCTTCCTGGCAAATGGTTCAAACCGTTTGCCGCCAAATTGGTAAAATTGTTTGAAAAATTCTACATAATGTAGACGTATTGAGTGAATGGTAGGGCTGAAAAGGCCCAGCACGAGGTTAAGTGCGTGCATGAGGCAGACGACAATCGCCGCCATGATTATATTCCCGATAATCCCCCCAAATTTATTGGCGACCATGGCTATGATGGCAGAGGAAATGCCAATGGCCATGATACGCGCATAGGACAGGATGTTGCCGATCACAGAGATAACCTCTAAAATAGAGATAATGCCTTCCGCATAGATCATAAGGGGAAGAGAAACGATCAGAAGGACAACCCCTGCTGTGAAGGTTGCCTTTGGAAGTAAATGGACTAAATGGCTTATCAGAAAAAAGATGCCGCAGAGGGCAAAAATGGTACCTACGTTTCCGAGTGCGTGTTTGAAAATCCTTTCTTTTAGGGATTGATAGATACTGATAAAGATGCCAAAAAGGACCTGAAAGGCACCGATTCCGATAGTTAAAATCAACAGAGGGATCATGGCCTTCATCCGATCCATCCATAATGGGTGGAGCCCGATGTGTTCAGCGAACGTCCCGAAAAGTTCTCCGTAGAGAAATCCGAAGAGAATTGTCATAAGGGCGGATATGATAACAATATAGGAAACGTCCTGCATGACAGGTTTTCTAAACTTCCATTTCAGATAGATGCCCCCTGCCAGTGCGATGGCGCCATAGGCAATATCCCCCAGCATCATGCCAAAGAAAATTGGGAAGAAGATGGCAACAACAGGGGTAGGATCTACCGCACCATATTTCGGGAGCGGCAAAATTGACATAAATTGTTCAAATGGACGAATGGGTTTCGGATTGCTGACACAGACGGGTACGTCTTCTGATTCCCCCTTTTTGATGGGCAATTCCTTAACATACAGGGTTGAAGGCAGCTCACTTTCCAGCCTCTTTTGCAGCTTCTTGAAGTATTTCTTGGGTACCCATCCCCGGATAACAAAGGTATGATCTGAGTTAATCATTTTGCTCATAACCCGGGATAGTGATAACTGGTCTTCTAATCTCAGGTAGAGTGCTTCCAGGGTTTTACGTTCTTTTTTGGCAATGTCAGTTAATTTTTGGTTCAGTTCCTCGATTTCTTTGGGGAGTGTGCGTTGCTGGTTGAGTAAGATAGAAAGCGCTTCATTAAAGGGTTTGCCTGCAAGATCAGATGGCATTTGAATTTCACGGATATCGTTTTGGAATAAGAGTTGGCTGATGGGTTCTTCGTACCTGCGGTTATACAAAAGGACGATAGCAACCATATCCCCCGTATCTTTTGTAATGACGTAAAAATCCCCGCTGGTTATGGCACCCACCTCCCTGTTAAGAAGGGGGATGATGGCTGATTTGTATTTTGGGTCGATGGTCAGGCCAAGCAGGGTGTAATCCTTCATCGTTTCAAAATTCTCAAGTATGGGCGCGAAGATTTCAAGTATACGCTCGTATTTACTGGCAACGGTGAGGTGCTTGTTTTTTTCCTCGATTTGCTGATAGATGTCCTCTATTTCTTGAATAAGGGTTGTTACCCTTGTCTGGATATTATCCCAGGATTTCTCTTCGACAAGTTGTTTGTCAACATCCTCGACGAGTTCGGGCTTAGGGATGATTTGAAGGGCATGGTGAACCTTTTGCTGCAGGTTTTCTTGGATGGAAGTGTCACCAATTTCCGCGATGGAAGACTCTGATGGGCGAAAGGACGTGGTCTGATCTTTAATGACAGGGTTTAAATCTATAAGGTGAACCACACCCATATCATAGAGAATCTCGATACAGTTTTTAAAATAATCCCTTTCCCCCATCATCTCGATGCGTGTCATCTTAAGCAGCATTATGATTCCCCCTTGACAAGACTTTCTAAAATAATCCGAACCATTTCTGGTTTCCTGCCTCTTGCCTTATTGAGAAGGGCATCCATTTCACTACCGATCTTATCTTGTGTGGCTTTCAGTTGTTTCTGAAAATGCTCGATTTTGATGGCACGTTCACGCTCTTTTTCCTTTAGGGCCTTTTCTTTTGCCTGGGAAATAAGGGTTTTGCCTTTTCGTCTGGCCTCCTCGATAATCTGTTGTGCCTTCTGGTTCGCCTGTTCGAGAGATTCAGAAATAGCCTTTTCTTTTTGGCTTATTTCTAAAAGGACCTGAATATCACTTTCAAGCTTGGTATTGCCCTTTGTTTCTTCTGCCTGGGTGGTCATAAACCCCCCCCTAAAAAGGTTTTAAAGCTTATGTCTTTCGTTATTCTATTAGGTCTATTTCCCAAGATTTTTTGCTTCTTGCGCCCGCTCCCTCAGGGCAGGATTACCTTGTTATTTGTCTTCTAGGTTTTTCCCTACCTTGCAGCATCGAATAGAAAAATCACACCCTTCATATTTTAGCACCAACAAACATCATGGAGCAATTTTTACCCCTTGTGGGTGTATGGGAAAATGGTTGTTGCATTACTTTTTTTTGGGAGGGTATAAAAACTCCCTAGCAGCTTGCGCGAATGTTCTTATTTCTGCTTGGATAATAATGTCCAGATCGCCTTCATCCAGGCAGATAGCACCACAATAGTCACAACTTTTAATTTTGAGGAAATCAGCCTTTGGGTATGGCACCTTTTTGAGATCGTGACCGCAGTTTGGACATTTCATCCAGTGTTCCTGCTTTAGCTTTATATTATCCAAAAGCACCTTTCTGTCGATTTCCTGTTTTTTAATCCACTTTTCCTCTTCTTTGCTGGGCTTCTTTATGGACATTACCCTATCCTCTGCTTCTCAGATTAACTATATTTGCCTCATAGTATAAACCGGAAATCCCGTTTGTCAAGAAATTAATTCTGTTATATTTTGTAAGCTTTCAGAACCATGTACCGTAAGGTGTCCGAGGGAGATTTCCGTGAAAGCTTGCCGTGTTTATCGTGAACGGCCAGCTGCTTCCAGACTTGGGCCAACTTTGGGGTATTTGAAGGTTGATGAGGTAAGCAAAACAAAATAACAAGAAACGAAACAGATAAAAATGGTGCCGAAGGCGGGACTCGAACCCGCACAGGCGTTGCCCACCACCCCCTCAAGATGGCGTGTCTACCACTTCCACCACTTCGGCATGTTTAAGGAAGCACCCTATTTATTCTTCCCTTCCGGTTTGGGTTGTACTTTTGGCTTGGATTGCTGGCCGGTTGCCGGTGCTGGTTTTGTGCCTGCCTTAACGGGAGCGGTCTTTTCGGCCTTATGTCGCATGATGGTCGAGAGGCCTGTTTTATGGTGTCCGCTCGCATATGCCAGCAACAGGGAGGTAAGCATGAAAACGACGGCTGCCCCCACTGTAACACGATTGAGGAAGGGGGTTGATCCGGAACTTCCGAAAACGGTTTGGCTTGCTCCGGCGCCGAAAGCCGCCCCAATATCACTGCCACGTCCCGTCTGCATGAGGATAATCATGATAAGGGCGATGGCAACAACGACATGTAGAATAGAAATTACTGTAACCATATAGAAATTCCCTTTACAGGCTCCGCTTGACGATCTGTGAGAAGGAATCCGCCTTCAAACTCGCGCCGCCGACCAGTCCTCCATCAATATTTTCTTTGGCCATCAGCCCTTCAATATTGTCCGGTTTCACACTTCCTCCATACAAAATCCGAACCGCTCTCCCACTCTCATTTCCTATCCTGGATATCAGCCATCCACGAATAAACTTATGAACCTCTTCCGCCTGTTCCGGGGATGCGGTCTTTCCTGTTCCAATAGCCCATATGGGCTCGTATGCAAGAATCATAGACTGAACCTGCTCAGATGTCAACCCATCCAAACCCTTTTCCAGTTCCTCTTGAATGATGCTGAAGGTTTGTCTCCCCTCCCTTTGCTCAAGGGACTCTCCCACGCACATGATGGGGATAAGCCCGTGGGAAAAGGCGGCATGAAGTTTTTTGTTGACTGTCTCGTTTGTCTCATTGAAATACTGGCGTCGTTCAGAATGCCCGATGATCGCGTGCGTGCATCCCACATCCTTCAACATCAGCGGAGAGATTTCCCCTGTGAAGGCACCACTCTCTTCCCAGTGCATATTTTGCCCGGCAAGTAAAACCGGAGAGGATGCCAGGGTGCCCGAAACGGCTGCAAGGCTGGTGTAAGGGGGGGCAATCAGGATATCGATTTCGCCCGTGTTAACGTCAGAGGTTTGTTTGAGGATACCTTCAGCGAGCGCACGCGCCTCGCTGGTTGTCAGGTGCATTTTCCAGTTTCCCGCTATCATCGGTTTTCGTTTCATCTAATAACTCCTTGTTCGTTAATCTGTCTCGAGGGCTTGAATGCCTGGAAGGGGCTTTCCTTCCAGAAATTCCAGTGAAGCGCCACCCCCGCTTGAAATATGGGTGATTTGTTC
>JALTEW010000473.1 GCA_027073795.1 bacterium
TGGAGATCTCCCGGGTCAGGCGATCAATATGGTACAGGACATAGATATAACGGAAGGTATCCAGGTCCTGAAGCCCTGGCACATATTCGGGAAGCAATTCCAAATAGAATTCACCCTCGTCCGATTCCACCGGCTGGTAAGGCGCCTTTTCCTGATAAGGGGTATGAATGACCCCAATGGGATGATATATAATATCCATTCTCTTTTCCTTATTTTTTCCTTATTTTCTTCTCAAGAGCACCCTTTTGATAGCCATTCAGGTTAAGGAACACTCTCGAAAATCCAAGGTCTCTGAGGTACCTCAGGTAAACACCTCGCAGGGGTTGCCGGGTTAAACGCATCAGATCGTTCTGATTCACCTCTATCTCGACCGTCTCACCAAAATAACGCGCACGAACCTGGTGAAACCCGCGCCGACGCAAGAAATTTTCAGCATCGTCGATTTTCTTTATCACTTCTTTAGTAATCAGGGTACCATAGGGGATTCTCGTGGCCAGGCATCCGATATCGTCAATCCCACGCGCAATGGTATGTTCCTGCCTCAAAGCTTCAATGTCTTCTTCCATCATTCCTGAGAGACGGAGAGGACTTTCCACCCCCAGTTCCTCAAGGGCAACAAGCCCCGGGCGGCGTTCGTTCAACACCTCAGAAAAATTCGTCCCTTCCATGAAACGGAATGACTCTGCAGGATAATCGAAATGTTTGAACAATGTCTCAAACAGGTAACGCTTGCAATGGTAACATCTTTCAGCCTGATTTGCCGTGATATCAGGCTTGCTCAAAAGGTCAACCGGTAAAATTGTATAGTTGATCCCCCTGCCTTCAAGAAATTTGTAAACACTTTCGAGGGTCTGAGCCGAAACAAAGGGAGTTTGAAAAAAAACGGCGTGACATATTCGGCTCGTGAACCGAAAGATGACATCCAGAAGAAAGGTGCTGTCGCTTCCTCCTGAAAAGGCAAGAATGATTTTTTGTTTCATTGATCAATCAGAAAATAAAGGCTTCCGCCAGTGACAACGCCTTATCCAAATTCTCAGGTTGTTTCCCACCAGCGCTTGCCATATCCCGCCGTCCACCGCCCTGCCCTCCAATGATGGGAGCAAGTTTTTTAATAAGGGCATTCGCGTCGTATTGAGTGGTCAGTTTCTTTGAAACCATGACAACAAGATGGGATTTCGTTTCATTTCTGCTTCCAAGAATCACCACACAATCCCCCAGTTTGTTCCGTATCTCATCCCCCATGGAGCGGAGTATCTTGGGATCAGCTCCAGGAACAGGAGAAACCACAACTTTAATCCCCTTTACCTCCTTCGCCTTGGCAATCAAGTCCGATACCCGTGAGGATGTCGCCTTCGACTCCAGCGCTTGCAGCTTTTTCTCAAAAATCTTGATCTCATCCTGAAGGGCCTTTACTCGCTTTTTCGCATCCTGGGGCGGCACCTTGAGCTGTCTCGCCACGCCTTCCAGCATTCCGCGTTGACGCTGGGCATAACGAACTGCCGCTGCTCCCGAAACAGCCTCAATCCGCCGGACACCCGAGGCAACACTCTCTTCACTCACAATAAAAAATGCACCAATATCTCCTGTCCTTTCCACATGGGTCCCTCCGCAGAGTTCCGTGCTGTAACCAGGAACCTGAACCACCCGGACGACATCCCCATATTTGTCCCCAAAGAAGGCCAGTGCCCCCGCCTTAATGGCCTCGTCGAAGGGTCTTTCTTCTTTTAAAAGGGGGAGGTTTTCCTGAACCTTTTCATTGACCATGTCTTCAATCTGTTGAATCTCTGTGGGACGAAGGGCCTGAAAATGGGTAAAATCAAAGCGAAGCCGTGTATCCGTTACATGAGATCCCGCCTGACGGACATGTTCACCCAGGATTTGTCTCAGGGCCGCGTGGAGAAGGTGGGTCGCACTATGGTGCGTGGCAACTGCCTGACGTCGCTTCGCATCAACGTTCAGGGCAACCTTGTCACCAACGGAAAGCATCCCCTCCAAAACCTTGACCTTGTGAACAATGAAGTCGGGCAGGGGTTTCTGGGTATCCAGCACCTCGGCAGACATGCTTTCACCCACCATCATTCCGCGATCGCCTACCTGCCCTCCGGACTCCCCGTAAAATGGGGTTTCAGGTGTAATAACCTCAATAATTTCCCCCTCTTGGACTTCATCCACTGATTCGCCATTTTTAATCAACGCATAAACCGTCGTCTCAATGGATGTGGTTTCGTATCCCCGAAAGGATACACCCCCCAACTGGGTGTTAAGCCTACGGTAGATAACCGGAATCTCTTTCTCACCGGAACCTCTCCATGCCCTTTGGGCCCGTTCCCGCTGCTGCTCCATGCGGGTCTGGAAACCGGCATGATCGAGCGTCATCCCCGCCTCCCTGGCGATATCCTCTGCCAGGTCAACCGGGAATCCATAGGTATCATACAGTTTGAAAATAATCTCGCCAGGTATCCGGGTTTCATTTTTCCCCCTTAAGGTCTCCAGCGTCTCATTCAAGAGTTTCATACCACTGTTCAGGGTGGATGAAAAACGGTCCTCCTCACTGTAAATGAGCTTTTCAATCGTCTCGCGATGGGAAACAAGTTCCGGGTAAACCCCACCCATCATTTCAATAACCTTGTCAGACACCTTATAGAGAAAAGGCTGGTGGAACCCGAGCATATACCCATAGCGCATGCCACGGCGCATGATTCTCCTGAGCACATATCCCCGCCCCTCATTGGAAGGTAACACGCCATCCGCGATCAGGAAAGCGGCAGAGCGGCTGTGATCCGCAACAATCCGCAGCGCAATATCCTGTCGTTCCACCTCGCCATAGACGATTTGAGCCATCTTCGCCACCAGGCTGATAATTGGGACGAAAAGGTCGGTATCATAATTGCTCTGAACAGATTGCAGGATAGCTGAAATTCGCTCCAGCCCCATTCCTGTATCGATGCTGGGGCGTGGAAGCGGAACCATGGTCCCATCCTCCTGCCGGTTAAACTGCATAAAAACAAGATTCCAGAGTTCCAGAAACCGGTCACACTCGCACCCAATTTTACACTCGGGCCGGCGACACCCAACTTCCGGCCCCTGATCGATGTGTATCTCGGAACATGGACCACAGGGCCCCGTATTCCCCATGGCCCAGAAGTTGTCCTTTTCTCCCATTCTGACAATACGGGCCTCTGGAATACCTATCTTTTTCTTCCAGATACCAAACGCCTCGTCATCATCCTGGTAAATCGTAATCCAGAGCTGATCCTTCGGGAGTCCAAAGACCTCGGTTAAAAGCTCCCACGCCATGGTGATGGCGCCCTCCTTGAAATAATCGCCAAAGGAAAAATTTCCCAGCATCTCAAAAAAGGTGTGATGACGCGCAGTAAATCCCACATTGTCAAGGTCATTATGTTTCCCCCCGGCACGCATACATTTCTGACAGGTAGTAGCCCGGCTGTAAGGACGAGTTTCTTCCCGCGTAAACACGGACTTGAACTGAACCATTCCAGCATTGGTAAAAAGAAGTGTAGGGTCATCCATGGGAATCAAGGGAGAGCTCTTGACCACACGGTGCCCCCTTTCCTTGAAAAATTCAAGGAAAGTCTTGCGTATCTCTTCGGACTTCATACGGATCCTCTTTCCCAGGTTGGCTTAAACAAGTCCATGTCAGATTCACCATCCTCCTCATCTTTCTTTTTCGTTCCTTCAAAGGCATCCCAGGTCGTGTCGCTGCTGGCCATGATACCCTTAACTCGCAGGGAAAAATCATCCGGACTCGTACTGTTCTTCACGGCTGTCTCATAGGTAATCATCTTTCGCTGCAGAAGGTCCATCAGAGACTGGTCAAAGGTCTGCATGCCATAGGTATGATATCCCTTGGCGATAGCCTCCTCTATCTCCCTTGTTCTGTCCCGATCGATAATACACTCCCGAATGTGAGCTGTTGAAACCAGCACCTCAACGGCTGGCACCCGGCCTTTCCCATCCGCCATGGGAATCAGTCTTTGAGAGATAACTCCCTTAAGGATCGAGGCAAGCTGGAGGCGTATCTGCTTTTGCTGGTAAGGGGGGTACATGGAAACGATACGGGTTACCGTCTCTGTCGCATCCACCGTATGGAGGGTAGACAACACCAGGTGCCCTGTCTCCGCCGCCGTCATGGCAATATTTATCGTTTCAAAATCCCGCATTTCGCCCACGAGGACGACATCGGGGTCCTGACGCAAGGAACTTCGCAGGGCGTTAGCAAACGAATCCGTGTCCACCCCAATCTCACGCTGGTCAATGATACACTTTTTGTCCCTGTGGAGAAACTCGATCGGGTCTTCAATGGTAACGATGTGAAGATTCCGCCTCGCGTTAATAAGATCAATCATAGACGCCAGAGTCGTCGATTTTCCACTTCCTGTCGTCCCCGTTACCAGAATAAGCCCCCGGGGCTCCATCGCAATTTTTTCCAGCACCGGCGGGAGATGCAGTTCCTCAAGAGATTGAATTTGATAAGGAATTGCTCGGATGGAAATTCCCAGGGTCCCCCGCTGCTGAAAGATATTAATCCTGAATCGCCCCAACCCTGGCACGCCGTATCCCATATCCACATCCTGGAGGCGCGCAAGCCTCTCACGATGAAGCTTGGTCAAGAGCTTGTCGGCGAACTTGTCAATCTCCTCCTGGGTAAACGGGGAAACAGACGCGACCGATTTCAATTGTCCATTGATTCTTAAAATGGGGGGAAGTCCCACCTTGACGTGGACATCGCTCGCACTTTTCTTTATGGCAAGTCTTAAAATGTCATCAATCTCCATCTTTGCCTCCTTCGGGAACCAGACCCTCGGATTCAAGAACCTTTTGCCGGATTTCATTCAGAATCTCTTTATTTTCCTCTAAAAAGGCCCTGACGTTGTCTCTGCCCTGGCCCAACCGGACATCCCCATATGAAAACCATGTGCCACTTTTCTCCACGATATCCCTGTCAACCGCCAGGTCCAGGATTTCCCCTTCCCTCGAGATCCCTTTCCCATAAAGGATATCAAATTCCGCGTCGCGGAAGGGAGGGGCAAGTTTGTTTTTCACAACCCTCACACGGGCACGTACCCCAAGGGTGTTATCCGCCTTTTTGATTCTCCCGATACTCCGAATATCCAGGCGGACAGAGGAATAAAACTTCAAGGCGTTTCCACCTGTCGTGGTCTCGGGATTGCCGAACATAACCCCAATCTTCATCCGTATTTGGTTAATGAAGATAACCACTGTGTTTGATTTACCCGTAATGGCGGTCAGTTTTCTCAATGCCTGTGACATCAAGCGTGCCTGGAGCCCCATATGGGCATCCCCCATATCACCCTCAAGCTCAGCCCTCGGCACAAGAGCCGCTACAGAATCCACAACAATCACATCCACTGCGCCGCTTCGCACGAGAATCTCCGTTATTTCAAGAGCCTGCTCCCCCGAATCAGGCTGGGAAAGAAGAAGCTCATCCGTATTGACACCGAGTCTCTGGGCATAATTCAGGTCTAAGGCATGTTCCGCATCTACAAACGCCGCCACCCCCTCATCCTTCTGCGCCTCTGCCACGATATGAAGAGCCAAGGTAGTCTTCCCAGAGGCCTCGGGGCCATAAATCTCCACGATCCTCCCCCGCGGAACCCCGCCAACTCCAAGGGCAAGATCAAGCCCCAGGGAGCCCGTTGAAATGGACGCGATTCCCTGGGGGGAAACACCCTCCCCAAGGCGCATGATAGAGCCCTTTCCAAACTGTTTTTCTATCTGCGTAATGGCCAGGCTGATCGCCTTCTGCTTTGCCTCAACTAACTCAGTCATCCTTAGTTCCTCCAAGGGAAAAATGTTTAAGGGACCGATAAATGGAACCCTTCGGGGTCAAAATACTCTGAAACAAAACCACCTCGTTAACTGCAAACGGGGGGCAGGGAGGCAAATCCCGAAAATTTTCCCATGCAATCCGGGGGGATTTCTTAACCCTTCCTATCGTCACATGGGCCGTAAAGGGACGTTTCTCCACAGGAAATCCCTCTTTTTCAATGGCCTCCTGCAGCGCGGCATAGAGTTTCCTCAACCACGCTTCTCCATCCCTCTCCTCTATTCCTGCCCAAAGAACCCGGGGATTTCGCCGATTCGGGAACACGCCAATGCCCTTCACCCCTAAAATAAGGGGAGGAAACGCAACCACCCGCGGGGTAAGAACATCCCCTACCTTCTCAACAGCCTCCGAGGGAATCTCCCCGAAAAAGTGAAGCGTGATATGGAGCCCCTCCCGTTTAACCCACCGGACAGTCCCCTTCATGCTCCGCGCCATCTCCCGTTTTCTCTCTTCAATCCAGTCCTTAGAGACATCGGATATCTCAAGGGCAAGAAAAGCCCGTATCATCCCAGGCGCTTGTTTCATAATCCCCATCCACCCACCGGCATGCTAACATATCCCCGTAAAATGTCAATTATACAATTCCTTTCTTCCTGACCGTCAACGAGCCCTGAGGGAAACAGCAGACAAATATTCCCCCCTGAATTTTTTGGTGTAATCTATCTACTCCTGAATCATTTTAAGGTAAGGAAAGAACGCTGTATCTGTCAGCCAGTTAGAAAATAGTGGCGGATACAACACCACCCGGCATAATGAACTACATGCCTTGCCGTAACATGGGGAAATGAAAACAGAGGGTCAAATCCTCATTGTTGAAAATAATCCTAGGTCAACCCAATTATTTGTCAACATGAAAGATCTGACCCTCAACTTTCGCTCAACTTTCGGGGATGTTTAGCCTTTTTGCTTCCTTAGGATTACCTCGGCTGCCTGTATCAGGGAATATGCTGTGGGCGTTCCGGTCAGCATTGGGTGCGTGCCTATCTGGGCTGTAAGCATGGAATCAATACTCAACCTTTTCTGAATAATGAGTCCCAGTATATTGGTCAACTCACCCGTGCTTGCCCCGCCTATAACCTCTCCGCCAAGAACCGCCCCCAGTTCGCGCCCGACGATAAGCTTTATAACCAGTTTGTGCGTTCCGGGCATTGTACTCGGATGTTTATCAAAACCTTCAAAGGTCCCTGTAATTACATCAAATCCCTCTCTCTTTGCTATGGTCTCGGTAAGACCTGCTGCCCCAAAACCTGTCTCTCCTATGGCAGTGCAGAATATGGCGATGGTTCCATTAAAGGTCTTAATCGTAGACAATTTATAAAGATTCATGCCTGCAATCCTTGCCTCGGCACACCCAGTAGAGGCAAGCATAACCCCGCTTGGTCTTCTTGTTATGAAATCTCTTTTCTCAGCACAGTCACCTACTGCAAATATGTCTGGGTTCTGCGTCCTCATATACTCATCAACACGTATAAACCCTCTATCATTAAGGTCCAAACCTGCTCCAGATGCAAGAGCAGTATTAGGACGGTAGCCCACGGACAAAACCACTGCATCGGCATCTATCTTTTCTCCGCTGTTTAACAGGACACCAGATACCCTCCCGTTACCTAATATCTCTTTCACGCCCTGGCCTGTCATTATCCTGACACCTCTTGATCGGAGTATCTTCTCCGCCTCTATGGTGATTTCCTCATCAAAGGCAAGGCCAAGTATGTGTGGTAACAGTTCAACAATCGTTACATCTTTGCCTCGTTTGTTTAACTCGTCCGACACCTCAACCCCGATGAACCCTCCTCCTATTGTCACAACTTTTTTCAGACCTTCCATCTTCGCAAGAATAGAATCAATGTACTCCTTGTCTTTTAAGATTGTGAACACATTGTCCAAGTCTGTTCCCTTAAGCCATTTTGGGATTACAGGGGTAGAGCCCGTAGCAAATACAAGCTTGTCAAAAGCTATATCTGATCCATTTCTGGTTTTGCACACCTTTTCTTTCTGGTCAACCGCAATGACCTCATCCACCTTTATATCAACCCCCGCCTGGGTCAGAGGGTCATCCCCCATGATATCCTCATCGGATCCTCTAAGAGAACCAAAGATATAGGGTATGCCACAAGGTACAACTGCTTGCTTTTCCTTTCTAATTAATGTGAACGCCTTCTCAGGATAAGTTGCTTTTCCTGCTACTGCGGCAACAAGCCCAGCAGCACTACCACCTATTACCAATACGTCTGTTTTCTCCACTCTATCGTCCTCCTTATTTTGTACAATTCTTGCCAACTCAGCCAGCTCAAGTCATACCGAAACGCATATTGATAATTCAAATTAGTAACGTAGCGATATATACACCTGATACAGTTCTGTCAAGGCTGATTACTTCACCATCACCCACTTCACCCCTATCAAAGGTTTCGTTCCAGGTTAATGGTTTTAGAAGGGCTGAACTGGTTCGCCCTAAAGAAATGCATCAGTTTGGCGTCATTCCAGTCAACCAGGGTGTTTACCTTTTTAACACCATTGTTTCTCAGATGATCCATAAATTCACTAATCAATCTCCCACCAATTCCCTTCTGCTGATAATCGGGATCCACACAGATGGTATCCAATCTTGCCTCTTCATCGAAAATACCATATTCCCCTATATAGAGCTCTCCCATTATAAACCCTATCACCGTTCCACCTTCTTCCTCCGCCACAAGCGACATAGGCAAATAACCTTTGGATTTAAATAGCTTTTCAAACTTCAACTCATAGTACTTTCGCCGGGGAATATTAAATATCTTCTCACTGATTGCAACTACAACGTCAAAATCTTCAGCCTTCATGGGTCTAATTTTAATAGTGCTGTTGTTCATGGAACCTCCTTTTTTATGGGGTAAAAGTGTTAATGTTTTCTCAGATAGCAGACAAAAATACTTCTCTCCCTTCTTTTTTATTTCTATCTACATTTATAGTTCATCATTCAGTCCTGTCAAGTTTTTTTTTAGCTATCCGCAGTGTAAAACGGTAACAGCCAGAGCTGAAAGGCCAAAGCGAAGGAAGAACATAAGGTGCTGTCGTATCCAGTCAGTCCAAAGGCATTACGCCTTCTTCACACCTACCAAATATATCAGCACCAGAATCCTGTTTCAACCCCCTGGCCCGGAAAACCCGCCTTGACTTGTAGCGGGAAGTCATATAAACTTGGCTACGAAAATAAACAGGATGCAAAATTGGATAATTTTGAGCGATTAGAAAAGGAGGTTGAACGTTTAGTCGATGCCTATGCGAAGTTGAAAGAGGAAGTTGGCACCATCAGGCAGAGTACCCGTGACAGGGGCCATGATATGGCGGAATTGCAGCGTCGCGTAAGCAAACTTGAACAGGATAGGCATTTAGCGCTGGAAAAGATCGACCAGCTTTTAGAACAACTTAACCAGATTGATCTTGGGTAGTTAGATGGTACCTACAGTAGGCGAGCCGGTAAAGGTATATATCCTTGGTCAGGAGTACGTGGTAAAAAGCGAGGAAGGAGAAGATTATGTTCGAAAGGTGGCGTCGTATGTAAACGAACAAATCGAAACCATCATTGAAACAACTAAAACCGTAACAACTTTTAAGGTCGCGATTCTCGCCGCCATGAGGATTGCGGATGAATACTTTAAGGAAATGGAGAAAAACAAGAGGTTAGTAGATTTTGTGGAGGATCGTTCGAAGAACCTTCTAAAAAAGATAGAAAGGCAGGTATAAAAATGTTCCCCTGCTTTGTACGTGAATGTCGACATTTTTTGAGCCAACAGCCAAAAAACGGAAGGATCCTCTGCCTGTTGTGCGCATGCCTCCTCCGAGGAAGCCTAATGCAGGCATTGATCCGTCCACCTGCGAAAGCAGGTTCAAACTTGTCGGCCACACGGCAATAGCGGGGGAATATTTTGAATGAGACATGGTGGATAAACAAAGCTCGCAAAAGTTTAACACGCTTATTTATTCTTGTAGCTTGTTATGTAAAAGAAAGTTCATAAAAGTTCAGAGAACCGTGACACCCTGTCTGCGGAACCGCACTGCCATCAGTTTTTTCCGGCGGCTCCAGACCACCTGATCCATCCTCCCTGAATCTACCGCTTCCTCTTGACCCGAAAAAACACCACGAAAAAGGTTGATCGGGAAAAGGAGGGCTTATGATACATCTCAGCGTATTTTTTGTTACCATCTTCACCCTGATCTTCGCGATCATCGGGGTGATTGCTGGGTTCCTTATCCGAAAAAAGATTGTTGAAGGTAGAATCAAATCCGCCGAGGAATTGTCCAAAAAGATAATCGAGGAAGCGGAGAAAAAGGCAGAACTCCTCAAGAAAGAAGCACTGATTCAAGCCAAAGACACCCTCTACCAGTCGAAGGCAGAACTTGAGAAAGAAAGCCGTCAAAAAATGAGGGAGCTTCAATCACTTGAACGCTCCCTCGTCCAGCGCGAAACGGCTTTGGACAAACGTGACGAGGCCCTGGCAGGAAAAGAAGAGAAATTTTTACGGCGGCAGGAAGAACTTGACGGAAAAATCAAACGTGTGGAGGAAATGGAAAAGGGACTTCGCGAACAGATTCTCATGCAACGGGAAAGGCTTGAAAGCATCTCCGGGATGACGGCGGATCAGGCTAAGAAGATGCTCATGGAATCCCTGGAAGAAGAAGCCAAACACGAAGCGGCAAAACACATCCGTCAAATCGAGGAAACCGCAAAACTGGAGGCGGACAAAAAGGCAAAGGAAATTATAAGTGTCGCCATCGGGCGCTTCGCGAGTGAATATGTCAGTGAAAAAACGGTGACCGTCGTCAATCTTCCCAGTGATGATATGAAGGGAAGAATCATTGGTCGGGAAGGCAGAAACATCCGGGCCATAGAGGCAGCGACAGGTGTGGATCTGATCGTGGATGACACCCCGGAAGCGGTTATTCTTTCTGGATTCAATCCCATTCGTCGGGAAATTGCCCGTATCACCCTCGAAAAACTTATAAAAGACGGCCGTATCCATCCGGCTAGAATCGAGGAAGTCGCAACCCGTTCAGAAGAAGAGGTGGAAGCCACCATCAAAGAAGTCGGGGAACAGGCCACCTTCGATTTGGGAATCCACGGACTTCATCCCCAGTTAATTCGACTGCTTGGAAGCCTGAAGTTCAGAACCAGCTATGCGCAAAATGTCTATCAACATTCCATCGAGGTTGCCTTCCTGTGCGGTCTAATGGCTTCTGAACTGGGGCTTGACACAAAGATAGCCCGACGCGCAGGACTTTTACACGATATCGGGAAGGCCATAGATCACGAGGTGGAAGGGTCTCACGCAAAGATTGGGGCTGATCTTGCGAGAAAATACGGTGAAATGCCGGAAATCGTCCATGCCATCGCCTCCCACCACAATGAAGAAAAGCCCCAGACCATACTGGATCACCTGGTCCAGGCAGCAGATGCCCTCTCTGGAGCGCGACCTGGAGCTCGGCTGGAACTTTTCGAAAGCTATGTACGGCGCCTGGAAGATCTGGAAAACATCGCCAGGGGTTTCAAGGGAGTCGAAAAGGCCTATGCTATTCAGGCTGGACGGGAACTCCGGGTCATGGTGAAAAGCGATGACATCGATGACGACCGCGCTACTATCCTTTGCAACGACATTGTAAAACAGATAGAGAAAAAACTTACCTATCCTGGGCAAATCAAGGTTACTGTCATCCGGGAACTTCGATCGGTCAGCTATGCCAAGTGACACACGACCTGTCAGGGTTCTGTTCATCGGTGACATCATTGGCCGTCCGGGAAGAAATGCCCTGAAAGCATGGCTGCCCACATGGAAATCTACCCATGCAATAGATTTTGTCGTTGCTAACGGGGAAAACGCTGCCGGTGGAATGGGTTTGACCACCAAGGTATATCATGAGCTTTTAAACACCGGAATCGATATCATTACGTCCGGGAATCACATCTGGAGCAAAAAGGAAATTTATCCCCTCCTAAAATCCTCCGATCGCCTGTTACGCCCAGCCAACTATCCTGAGAATGTCCCGGGAAGGGGATGGACCCTTCACCCGATACGTGGGCAAAAAGCCCTGATTATTAACCTTGAGGGACGGGTGTTCATGAAAAGCCTGGAATGTCCTTTCAAGACCGTCGATACCATTCTCGAGGGATTCGACGGCAAAATTGTTCTGGTCGATTTTCACGCCGAAGCTACATCAGAAAAAATTGCGCTGGGCTGGTATCTGGATGGGCGTGTCACGGCGGTGGTCGGGACACACACACATGTCCAGACCTCCGACGAAATCCTCCTTCCCCAAAAAACCGCCTATATCACCGATCTTGGAATGACAGGTCCGGTCAACTCTGTCATCGGTATGAAAAAGGATGTAGTCCTACGCCGATTTTTAACGCAGATACCTACAAAATTCGAGGTCGCAACTGGAAAGACAATCATTTCCGGCGCGGTAGTACAAGTAAATCCTGATACGGGCCGAGCAATATCTATTGAGAGGGTTCAAGCTCAGGAATCAAGAAGCTAAGGGCAAAAGGTGACAGATGATAGGCCAGATAGCTGAAAGCAAAACAAAAAGGCTTGGAGCTTCGAGCTTTTCTGCTTCTATCTCATACTTTACTAAGCCGTCAAGCTTTAGAACCAAAGGAGAAAAACCATGAGTGATAAAGTACTGGTCATCATCTCTTCCGCAGAAAAGGGAAAGGCTGCCACGGGGTTGATGTACGCCACAAACGCGCTGAAATACTCGTGGATGAACGAGGTCAAGGTCGTCATCTTCGGGCCCAGCCAGCGACTCTCCCTGAAAGATGAGGAAATCCAGAGATATCTCAAGGAACTCATTGAACAATTAGGTTCTGTCCCTTTTGCGTGCAAATATATTGCGGATCAGGAAGGATTTTCGAAGGATCTGTCTAACATGGGATTGGATGTCGTTTATGTTGGTACAGTCATATCGGATCATATCAAGCGCGGGTTTATCCCCCTTGTATTCTGAGGCCCTTTCCACAAATTCAAAATTCCCATGTTTTCCCTTGACAAATCCATTTAAAAAACTATATTTATGAAAATTTAGAGTTAAAGCTACCTAACAAAAGTGACGGAAACAAAAACAAATGAGATCCCTCTCCCTTTTGCCTCTTTCGGAAAAGAAGTAAAGGTTTCACGCCTCATTGGCGGAGAAGGCATGAAGCGTCGCCTCATGGATATGGCTATCTATCCGGGAGTTAAGGTCAAGCTCTTGTCCTCTTTCGGAAGGGGGAGAGTCGTGGTCCAGGTTGGTGAAGCACGGTTTGCCCTGGGTCGGGGAATCGCTTATCGCATCATGGTACATGAAAATGGCAACGGATAACCTAAAGCCTCTAAGCGAGCTTTTACCCGGAGACAGGGGCGTTATCCGAAAGATGAAAACGAAAGGTGCCATTCGGCGCAGACTCATGGACATGGGGTTTGTAACCGGAACACCTGTTGAAGTTGAAAAAATCGCTCCTCTTGGAGACCCGGTGGATATCCTTGTCAAAGGTTGCCACGTCAGCATCCGGAAAGAGGAGGCGCAAAACGTCTGGGTGGAAACCACGCCATAGCTCAGAGACATCCTAAATGGGACACAAAACCTACACACTTTGTATTGCCGGCAACCCAAACTCAGGGAAGACCACTCTTTTTAACGCACTGACGGGTGCCAAACAACACGTGGGAAACTGGCCTGGCGTTACGGTTGAGAAAAAAGAGGGATCCGTTACATTCGAGGATTTTAATTTTACAATCATCGATCTGCCAGGCATTTACAGCCTCACCGCCTACTCCCTCGAGGAAGTCGTTTCCAGGGATTTTATCCTCCGCGACCGCCCGGATCTCGTCATCAATATCATAGATACAACAAATCTGGAAAGAAACCTCTACCTGACCACCCAACTGCTTGAGCTGGGGGTTCCCATCATCCTCGCCCTTAACATGATGGACGAGGCCGAGAAAAAGGGGTTCAAGATAAAAACCCCCCAACTCGAAAGGCTTCTGGGCATACCGGTTGTCCCCATGGTTGCCTCCAAAGGGGCCGGGAAACAAGAACTCCTCACAGAGGTTAAAAAATTTCTCAAAGGCAAAATCCAAATCACTCCTCACGTGCCTACCTATAAAAAGGAAATAGAAACCGCTGTTAAAAAAATAGAGGGGATACTTTCCACCTCCCTTACGCAGGAATTCACAGAAAAATATCCCCCACGATGGCTCGCGCTGAAGCTTCTGGAGCAGGACGAAGAAATTATTGGGAAAATCAAGAGAAATTCAACGAACGCCCAAGCGGTCCTATCCTTGGTGGATGGGGAAATTCAGAGAATAACCTCCATTCTTGGAGACGACCCCGAAACCCTCATCGCCGACCAGAGATACGGATTCGCCAATGGGGCATTCCGAGAAACCGTCAAGATAACCCTCAAGGACAGAATCAACCTTACAGACCAGATAGACCGGGTTCTAACCAGCCGTATCCTCGGTATTCCTTTCTTCCTTTTTATCATCTGGGGTTCCTTTCACCTGACCTTTACCCTTGGGGAAATTCCCATGCACTGGATTGAATCCGGTTTTAACCTTCTTGGAACCATTTTCTCGCACTGGATCACCCTGCCTTGGCTGGAATCCCTTGTGGTGGACGGAATCATTGGAGGGGTCGGAAGTGTTCTGGTATTCCTGCCCAACATTCTCATTCTCTTTCTTATCATCGCCCTTCTGGAAGATACGGGATACATGGCAAGGGCCGCATTTATTTCTGACCGCGTCATGCATTTTTTCGGGCTTCATGGCAAATCCTTTATCCCCATGGCCATTGGATTCGGGTGTAATGTTCCGGCTGTCATGGCCACCAGGGTCCTGGAAAACAACAAGGATCGGGTCATTACCATCCTGGTTGTCACCCTCATGTCCTGTAGCGCACGCCTCCCTATCTACGTCCTGTTCGCAGGGGCATTCTTCCCAAAACATGCAGGAAACGTGATTTTTTCCATCTATCTTCTGGGAATTGTCCTGGCTATTATTATGGCAAGGATCTTTCGTGTCGTCCTCTTCCCGGGAGAATCTGCCCCCTTTGTCATGGAACTTCCTCCCTATCGACTTCCCACATTTAAGGGATTGATGATACACATGTGGGACCGGGGGGCCATGTACGTTCAAAAGGCAGGGACCATCATTCTCGCCGGTTCCATGCTCATCTGGTTTCTGAGCAGTTATCCTGCTCACCCACCCTTGTCCATAGATTATTCCAGCCTTCTTGAACAGGAAGCAGTACGCCATAAAAATGCCCTTTCCCGAATCGCGCAGGAAGTTCACACCCCTGCAGACAGATTGGGGGCCTATCTTCCCTTCAAACAGTATCAGAAGGTTTTCGATACCTTCCATAAAAAAAGCGCCGACTTGCTGAAAAAAAAGTGTGCCATTACCCCCACCGCCACAGTATTTAAACATGCCTTAAAAGGGATTGAAGGGCGATATCCTGGAACGCTCAAGGCCTTTAAGGCCTACCGGGAGGAACTTGTCCGGCACCAGGAGGTAGTAGAAACGCTTACCTCCAAGCGGGTGGCAGAAAAGGCGGCGAAAAGTTACGCCGGGCGAATCGGCAGGTTTGTCGCCCCCGTGCTGCATCCCCTCGGGTTTGACTGGAGAAACACTGTCGCCCTCATCTCCGGACTCGTAGCAAAGGAGATTGTGGTAGGAACCATGGGCGTCATCTACCAGGTAGGCGAGGCAAAAAACGAGGGACAGAAACTCATCGAAAGCCTGAGGAAACACATGACGCCGCTAACCGCCTACGTTTTTATGGTTTTTTCGCTTATCTATTTACCCTGCGTGGCAACGATCGGCGTCATCCACCGAGAACTCAACAGCTGGAAGTGGACCTTTTTCAGCGCCAGTTACACCACGGTGCTGGCATGGATCGTAAGTTTCATTTTCTACCGCGTGGGAATTCTCATAGGGTTTGGTTAAAAAGCCTTACGACTTTTTCTTCTTCGGCTCTTCACAGGCCTCCTGCCGCTCGCCATGTTCCCGGAAGTAATAGTAGTTTTTGAGCCATGAGGGAACACCCCTTGGGCAGGTTTGAACAAACCGGACAAAACTCAAAAAGGCCTCCCGTGTTTCAGGACTCAAGGAATGTTCCATCCCACAGGCGTCACTCT
>JALTEW010000474.1 GCA_027073795.1 bacterium
TGGTATAAGAAGGCAAGAACGTTTTGTGGGAGAGTGCCTATGGAAACACTCATTGTTGGAGAAAGAGGACAGATTACCATTCCCCAAGCCCTTCGAAAGAAATACGGCATCAAACCCAAACAACCGGTTGTGATCGAGGACAGGAACGGCGAGATCGTTATCAAACCCGCCGTCGTCGTTCCCATGGACCGATTGAAAGGGCTTGTGAAAGACTATGATGAAGGCTTCTTAAAGGAGTTGTTGAAAACCAATGAACTCTCTGAAGAGGAAGAAAAGGAGATCATGGGCCGGTGGCTTCAGAGGAAAGACTGAGGGTCTTTTTAGACAGCAATGTTTGGTTTTCCGCTCTTTATACCGATTTGAAAGGGTCTTATCCCTCCGTGATCCTGAAACTGGCCCAAACGGGTGTTTTTGATCTTTACTACTGTACCCTTGTCGCATTGGAGTTGAGACACAATGTCCTAAGGAAAATACCGGAGAAAGAAGATGCCTTAAACAGCATGTTAGAGCACGCAGAGAAACTGACGGATGTTCTCCTGGATCTGGAAATTTTAAAAAAACTTCCAGAAGGAGAGCGCATCATTTTATCTACAGCGATTTATAATCGGATGGACGTGTTTGTTACGGGAAACACGAGAGACTTTGGATATCTATTGGGGGAAAGAATCGGCAAGACAAGAATTTTGACACCCGGAGATTTTTTGACGGCTTCGTGAAAAGCCCATCTGCGGCGTTGCGCTTCATCTTTCGTCATTCCGACGTACAGCCAAGTACGACTCATTCCTCAAGATTCGCGCGCCTTGCATCTGAAACTTTTTACTGTGCCGTCTCTTCGGATGTCTTTTTACGAGTACATCTTTTTTGAGGAAGGAAAAAAACCAACAAAAAGTCACTAAAATGGTGAAAAGGTTAGAAAAAATATTTCAAAGTAAAAAGTGTTAGATGGCGCAGGGCACGTAACCTATTGAAATTATTGGTGCCTGGAGCCGGGGTCGAACCGGCACGGTGCGAAGCACCGAGGGATTTTAAGTCCCTTGCGTCTACCAATTCCGCCATCCAGGCATTCCCAAGTGAATTTATAGAAGCTCTCTCCTTTATTGTCAAGAACTCGAGACATTTTCGCTCGGGGGAAAGATGGTTGCACCTTATGCATTCAACAGAATGTCAACCATCACCTCAACGCCAAAGCCCATGTTTTCGATGGAAATACGTTCATCGATACCGTGGATGAGCATACGTTCCTCAACGGAAAGCCGAAAGGGGATAAAATCGTAACAGTTCACCCCCGCGGCACGGAAGTATCGGCTGTCCGTGGCACCCGGCACAAGGTGAGGAGTCACAATACGCCCTGGGTCATGGGCCTCAACCGCCTTTTCAATGGCGTGGAAGAGCGGGGTGTCATGCGGCGTCGGTGGGGCATCTCCCCCTTTAAATGTAGCCTTAACCTCCACGTCGGGATTGTCTATTATCTCACTCAATGACTCCAGGAAATCCTCCGGCGCTGTTCCTGGAATGAGACGGCAGTCCACTCGTGCCGTTGCCCCCGTGGGAACCACATTCACCTTTTCCCCGGCCTTCAGAACCGTGATGGCGGCGGTGTTGTGAGTCAAGGCATGATAAACCGGTTCCGCCATAATCTCTTCCAGCACCGGGTCACCTCTCTTGACAGCTCCCTCCAAATCCTTGAAAGCCGGCTGCCATGCCTCCTTTTGCAGAGGCGCTATGCGGCGATAATATTCCTTGACCGTCGGGATCAAGGTGGTGGGAAAAGAGTGCCGACGTATCCTATCCAGGGCCTTTACAAGCGTTGTTACGGCTGAGGGTTCCTGTGGAACTGAGGCATGTCCCCCTTCCCCCCGCGTGGTGATCTGAACCTGGCAGATGACCTTCTGGCTTGTGGAAACCTCGTACCAGCATTGCCCGTCATGAAGAACGCCACCGCCACCTTCATTGATGACCCCCTCCACGTTCAGAAGTTCCGGGTGGTGGTCCAGCATCCATTTGGCCCCCATGACACCCCCCGTCTCTTCGTCTGCCACGGCAAGGAAAATGAGGTCACGGTCCAGAACAATCCCCTGCCTCTTGAGGTAAATAAGCGCCATCAGCTCCAGAACCCCCATACCTTTCATGTCTATGGTCCCACGTCCATAGACATAGCCGTTTCTTATCTTGCCTGAAAAGGGCGGCACCAACCACTTTGAGGCCTCCGCGGGCACCACATCCATGTGGTTCAAGAGGATAATCGGCTTCGCGCTTCCCTTTCCCCTCAGGGTGGCCATGAGATTGGCGCGCCGGGGAGCCGATTCCTCAATACGACAATCAATTCCCTCCTTCTCCAAAATCCCCTTCAGGTACTTTGCCGCCTTACTCTCGTTTCCCGGCGGGTTGGTCGTATCGATCCGTATATAATTCTGCAGAACCCGAACTGTCTCATCAAGAAATGCCTGGTCAATCTTGGTTGTCATCATCTACTCCCTTCTATTCTCCAAACAGTGGCACATGCCGGAACTGATCCACATCCACCAGCCCCAGGTCCGTTATCTTCAGGGACGGAATAACGGGCAATGCAAGGAAGCTGAGTTGCATCAGGGGATCCGGCAAATCACTTCCAAGAGACCGGATAGCCTCATGAACCGCTCTGAATCGCCCTGCCACTTTCTGTAATGGCTGGTCAGACATCAGCCCGAAAAGGGGGAGTGGCAGCGTTGCCAAAACTTCACCCTCACGTATCACTGCTACCCCTCCCTTCATGCCCACGGAGACGCGCGCGGCCTGTATCATATCCTCATCGTTCGCGCCTGCCACAATCAGATGATGGGAATCGTGTGCCACAGTAGTGGCTATCGCGCCTTTTTTAAGCCCCAGTCCCCGGACAAACCCGATTCCCACATTGCCCGTCCGATGATGCCGTTCAAAAACGGCTATCTTCAGAAGATCCTGATCGACATCCGCCGAAACTTCTTCACCTGCGGGGACAGAGACCAGTTCCTTCTCTGTCAGGAGCTGCCCGGGCTGAATCCCGATAACCTTTATCACATCTCCTTCTCGCCACACGCGGAGAGCCTCTGGGGATATCTCTCCAATCTTCATAGAGGAAGGCACAGCCAAACTTTCCGCCCCAAAATCCTTCAAAAACGCCCCCTCCTCATAAACTGTTTCCCCACCTATCAAGACCCTCGAAACCTCAAAGTTTCTGATGTCACTGAAAAAAACAAGGTCCGCCGGGCTTCCGGGCGCCAGCGTTCCCAGCCCCTTCAGACGATAATGACGCGCGGGATTCAGGGTCGCCAGCTTCACGGCTGTCTCCGGGGTAACCCCTTCCCGGGCACATATCCGCAGATGTTCGTCAAGGTGCCCCCTTTCCGACAGATCAACGGGGTTCTTGTCATCCGTAGCAAGCATAAAACGATCCACCCATGCGGGCCTGACAAGGGGAAGAAGGGCCTCAAGGTTGTGGGCGGAGCTGCCCTGACGCATCTGAATCAGCACCCCCAGGAGCAGCTTCTCTTCCGCTTCCTGCAGACTTGTGCATTCATGATCCGTCTCGATTCCCGCCGCCACGTAGGCAAACAGTTCTTTCCCTGTAAGGCCGGGGGCATGGCCATCCACGGCAAGCCCTCTCTCCACTGCTGCGGCAATCTTGGCATGGACAGCAACATCCCCGTAAATCACGCCTGGATAGTTCATGACCTCCCCCAAGGCCACAACCTCTTCCATATCGAGGAGGGTCTCAATTTCCTTAACCCCCAAGATATAGCCGGGCGTGTCCAGGGGGGAGGCCGGAACACAGGAGGGCGCCGCCCAGAAAAACCTCAACGGGCACTTGTTCCCCTGCGCCATCATCCATCGAACGCCATCCAGACCTGCGACATTTGCTACCTCGTGGGGATCAGCTACCACGGCCGTGGTCCCATGAGGGATCACCGCCCGCGCGAACTCGGCGGGAGAGAGCATGCTGCTTTCCACATGGATGTGAGCATCAATTAACCCGGGGGCCACCACGGCCCCTTTCCCCTGAATGATCTTCTTGGCGGGCATCTTTCCCCACCCCGCAATCCGGCCTCTGGCAATAGTAAGAAAACCCCGGTGGGTCTCCCCCGAAATAGGGTTCAGAAACAGCGCATCTTCTATAAGAGTATCCGCGGGACCCTTCCCCAGCATAACCTCTCTCAGGGCATTTTCCTCTTCCACCACAACGGCGAGAAGGTAACACAGCCAACGGTCGAATTCAACGCCTTTTGATGTCAAACCCTTTTACAAGCCAAGGAAACCTTGCATTCTCCGCCAAAAAGGTTAAGATGAGAAAATGATTAAGGGTCCATATTGGGCTTCGGCAAAACCAAAACGGGAGATATAATATACATGGCTGATTGCCTTGAAGGAGATTGTCTGAAAGTGAAGCGCAAGCGTGTCGAAGAAGCGAAGGATAACCCTGCATACAAAGACCTGCTGACCATCTTTGAACACCTGATAGGCCTGACAGAATCATCCATCGAGCAGGTGCGTCCCTACCTGAAGCCTGTTCCTCTCTCCTCCTACGTGGAGGAAAAATTCCGGGAAGGGCTTCCCTTGGTGGATAAAAAAAATTTTCCTGTCCCGGATAAGATATTTGACACGTTGCTGAATACGTTTCTTGACGGGCTTACGGGGATAGGAGATTCAGTCGACAGGGACCTTCGTGTCCTAAAAAGCAAGCGTCAAGACGGTAGCCTTTCCGGGAGGCGTCTCATCGACCAGTTCGTGATGGGACACCAGTCGTTTCTCTCCTATGTTTTTGAGATGCCTGACATCAATAACCACCTGCTTTTCCTCGCCCTGAGAAACATCTTCAAAATCTGCCTCACTCCCTTCCAAGATACCCTTACAGAAGAACTTGCCAAGGGCTGGGAAAGGGGCGAATGTCCCGTCTGTGGGTTTCCCCCCGACATGGGTATCCTGCGCGGCGAGGGAGGAAAGCTCTATCTTCACTGTGCCATCTGCGGTCACGAGTGGCGCTTCAAACGCATGGCCTGTGCCTTCTGCGGCAATGACCTTCAAAAAGAACTCGAATATTTAGAGATTGAGGGGGATGAGGTCCATAAAATCCATCTTTGCCATCTTTGCCAGCGTTACCTGAAGATTCTTGATTCTCGGAGCCTGCCAGAGGACACGCCCATTTTTCTCGATCTTGAAGAGTTGACCACCCTTCACCTGGACATCATCGCAGACCAGCAGGGGTTTATTCCTGGAATCAACCTCTAAGAAAAGGAGGTTTCCATGAAACGCTCGAGACAAACCGTCCTTCTCACCCTTACCCTTACCCT
>JALTEW010000475.1 GCA_027073795.1 bacterium
GCAAAGATCCCCTTTGACAACCTCGACCTCTTGATTATCGATGAGATAGGAAAAAATATCAGTGGGACAGGAATGGATTCCAAGGTGATTGGCCGGCATCGAGACCTCATCGGGGATTTCTGGATTCATCCCCATCCCAAGAGGATTTTTGTCCGGGATTTGACGGATGTCTCGGAGGGCAATGCCACAGGGATCGGGTTGGCTGATTTTACGACCCGCAGATGTGTGGAAAAAATTGATATGCAGAAAACAGCGGTTAACTGCCTCACCGCCCTGTCACCGGAAAAGGCGGCTATACCTCTATCGTTTCCTAATGATAGAAAGGCGATTGAAGCTGCTCTGAAGACGGTAGGAATCAAGCCCGTATCGGAGCTTCGTGTAGCTCATATCAGAAACACATTGGATATTGAGAGATTGTCTGTTTCTGAAGGATTGGCACTTGATCTCTCTAATCATCCGAAGGTTTCCCAGCTTTCGCCTTTTAAGGAAATGGTTTTCGACTCGGAAGGGATGTTGATTTCACCATTTGGGCCGTAAGGTAGAGGGGGTTTTAAAGATAAAGGTGGATCGAGAGTAAATGCAGAGGTTATAATCCCAAACTAAAAACCCCCGGGAGAATTCAAACGGTTCTAACGGTGGGCGGGAATCTTTCTTGGGAATTATGTGGGTCCCCTGACGCATTGAGATTTTTTCCAAGTTTAATCCATTTGTGATATGAACTAAATTTATTCTTGACAAAGTGAAAAAGATAAAATAGGATTTTCCAATCAATTGAACGTTTGTTCAAAATCAGGTGTGAGGAGTAGAGCAGATCAGATCAGAGACCTGTGAAAGAGTCTGTCCGTATTGAGATTTACTAGCGGATATCTTGTAAATTAGTGTGAAAATCACAGGGATAGGAGAGTAATAAATGGGATATAAAGTACGATTTGAACCATCGGGGAGAGAGATTGAGCTTGCCCCCGATGAAACCATCTTGCAGGGTGCTATGTCAGTGGGTGTTCATATCAATGCCTCGTGTGGCGGTAGCGGAACATGTGGAAAGTGCAAGGTTAAGATAACGAAGGGAGAAACCACGGTTCCTCCCATGCCCATGCTCCAGAAGTGGGAAATCGATCAGGGGTATCGGTTGGCCTGTATGACAAAACCTTTAACGGATATTGTGGTAGAAGTTCCTATAGAGTCACAGATTGACCGAACGGTTCTCAGAAGGGAACGGGCAGGGTTTGCCAGGGTTCTTTCACCGCAGGATATCAATCAGCTTGTCAAGGGATGGACAATTGATCCGACGGTTTTTAAACGGTATCTTGAGCTTTCGCCTCCCACAAAAGAAGACAACATGAGTGATTTGGCCCGTATCTACCGTGCCTTGAAGCAGACCTACGGTTTCGACAGGGTATCAACGGATTTTCGGGCGATAAAAAAGATGAGCCAATTGTTGCGGGACGCAGATTGGAAGGTGACAGTCACTATGGTGCTCACGCGAAAGGGTTATAAGCTCATCAATATCGAACCGGGGGATACCACAGAGCAGAATTATTCCGTCGTTATTGATATTGGGACGACGACAATCTTTGGGCAGCTTCTCAATCTTCATGAGTGTAAGGTGTTTGGGTGTCCGGGGCTGGATGTGGATGGCGCGGAGCGTTATACGCTGGCGATCGCCTCGGATTATAACCCCCAGATAAGCTATGGGGAGGACGTTATCAGCCGCATCGTTTACTCCCTGAAACCGGGCGGGCTTGAACGTCTCCAGGAAATGGTGGTGCGTTCCATCAACAAAATCATTAAAGAGCTGCTAAAAATGGCGAAGGTGGAGCGCAGGTTCGTGTCCCACATGGTTATTGCCGGTAATACCACGATGACGCAGCTTTTTTTAGGCTTGAATCCGAAATATCTCAGAGAAGATCCGTATGTTCCAACGGCAAATTTTCTGCCGCCGGTTCGGGCCATCAACGCGGGGATCGAACTTGGGGACCATGTGCATATCTATATTTTCCCCATGGTGGCCAGCTACATCGGCGGGGACATCGTTTCTGGCGTGCTGGGATCGGGGATTTTCCAACGGGAGGATCTGACGCTCTTTATGGACATAGGGACGAATGGAGAAATCGTTCTTGGAAATAAGGATTGGTTGATGAGTGCTTCTTGTTCTGCGGGCCCTGCCTTTGAAGGAGGTGGCATCAAGTTCGGGATGAGGGCAACGCGTGGGGCCATTGAACAGGTTCGTATCAGCCCGGGCACCTATGAGCCCATGTTGATAACCATTGGGCGTGCCAAGGCAAAGGGGATTTGTGGATCGGGTCTGATCTATACCGTGGCAGAACTTTTGGAGACGGGGGCGCTTGAACAGAATGGAAAGTTCAGCCACAATTTGCCAACGAACCGGGTCCGAAAGGGTGAAGATGGTTACGAGTATGTTCTTTCCTGGGCGGATGAAAATGCCTTAAATCAGGATATTGCGCTGACGGAGATTGATATAGACAACCTGATACGCGCCAAGGGGGCCATCTATGCGGGGTGTAAGGTGTTGCTGGATCAGGCGGATATGACCTTCAGTGACCTTGACAGGGTGATTATTGCGGGAGGGTTTGGGCACTATATCGATTTGGAGGCAGCCAAGATTATTGGGTTGTTACCGGATATCCCGGACAATAAGTTCATGTTTGTTGGTAATGGTTCCCTTTTGGGGGCACGTCTTTTGTCCTTTTCAAAGGATCTGCTGAAGGAAGCGGAAAATATTGCCAATATGATGACCAACATCGAGCTGTCAAACTACCCGCGGTTTATGGATGAGTATGTTGCCGCCATGTTTTTACCCCATACGAATGAATCGGCATTTCCCAATATCATGAAGATTTTGAAGACCGAAAGAGCAGCTTAAAAAGGAGGTAAAGAAATGGCATTTACGGTAGCAGTTTCCGGTAAGGGGGGAACAGGAAAGACGACTCTTACCGGGATGTTAATTAATTTTCTTGTGAAAAAGGGTAAAAAACCCATCTTGGCGGTGGATGCAGATGCCAATGCCAATCTCCACGAGGTGCTTGGCGTGGAGGTTGATCTGACGATTGGTGAGGCGCGGGAAAAGATGAAAAAGGATGTCCCGGTTGGGATGACAAAGGATGTCTGGTTTGAGATGCAGGTTCAGCAGTCGGTTATTGAGGAAGAGGACTACGACCTGATTGTGATGGGGCGCCCTGAGGGTCCCGGGTGTTACTGCGCGGCCAACTCTCTCGCCAGACGGTTTATTGATATCCTGACAGATAATTACAGCTACGTGGTGATCGACAATGAGGCGGGGATGGAGCATCTCAGTCGTCTGACAACCCAGAATGTCGATTTACTTTTTGTGGTCTCTGACCCGACAGTCCGCGGCATCCGAACGGCAGGGAGAATCCTGGAAGTTGTGAAGGAGCTTGGCTTGAATATCAAGGAACTTGCCCTGATTGTGAACCGGGTTCAGGGGGAATTTGATCCGAAGATGGCAGAACTTGTGGAGAAGATAGGGTTGAAGTTGGCTGGGGTTTTGCCGGCAGATGAAACCATCGCGGATTTTGACTTGGAGGGCAAGCCGACCATTCAGCTTCCTGAAGACACACCGTCGGTCCAGAGGGCCTATGAGATTTTTGAAAAGTGGGTTCCATAAATTCATTTTGTTTAAATTTTAGGCTTGAAAAAGGAGAAACTTCCTGTTATAGAAAGGCAACTAAGGTGTTTGGGGTTTTAAATAGAAGAGAATTTTGAGTTTTAAAAATAAAAGAGGAGGTATATTGATGGTTGAGTACAAGTACGAGGAAAAGGAACTCCCAGATGGACGAAAGGTGAAAGTGCTGGCTGATACGTTTGAGCCAGGTGAAACCATTCCCAGAAAGGAAAAAATAAACTGGCGGAGCAGGCTGATTAATCGTGACTGGAGGCTTAGGTATCTGCAGACAGGTGAGAGATATTGGTACAGCAAGTCATGGTATGGGAGTGAAAAACGCAAGAATCCCGCGTGATTCAAAAAAATTAATGCAATTCGTTGTACGTGACGGAAGGAGGAGATGCAGTGGCGATTGAAATTCCAAAAAGGACCTATAAAGGTGTTATTCGACCAATAACGTTGGGAACGGGAGATAAGGCGGTTACGGTAGGAGGGGAAACCTCGCTCCCGTTTTATCTCTTTGAGGGGGAGCGTCCCAATCCCCCGAGGATTGCCATGGAAATCTGGGACATGGAGCCGGAGGATTGGCCGGAGCATGCCTTGGAACCCTACAAAGATGCGGTAAAGGACCCTGCCCTGTGGGCGAAAAAATGTGTGGAAGACTACGGGGCCGAGATGATTTGTATGCAGATGGTGAGTACCGACCCAAATGATAAAGATGTCCCGGCGGAGCAGGCGGCTGATACAGTTTTGAAGGTGTTAGATGCCATAAACGGCGTTCCGCTTATTATTTGGGGAACGGCGAGTCATGAAAAGGACACCGAGGTTTTAAAGCTTATATGTGAAAAGACCTTCGGAAAAAATCTCGCGATTGGACCGGTTGAGGAAGGGGACCATAAGCAGGTCGGTGGGAGCATCATTGCTTATCAGCATACCTGTATCTCGTCATCCCCAATCGACATCAATCTGGCCAAGCAGATGAATATCCTGTTGGGGAACTTGGGCGTGTCGGATGAAAAGATTATCATCGACCCGACGACCGGAGGGTTGGGGTATGGAATTGAGTATTCCTATTCCGTTATGGAGCGTCTCATGTTAGCGGCTCTGACCCAAGAGGACGAGCGGTTGCAGTTTCCGATGATCAATAACATGGCCAAGGAAGTCTGGAAGTCGAAAGAGGCGAAAATAACGCCGGAAGAGGATCCGATGATGGGAGACCCCAAGAAACGGGCGGTTATCATTGAGAGTATTACTGCGATGCTTTTGCTCCTTGGGGGGGCGGATATCCTTGTTATGCGGCATCCGGATTCCATCAAATTAACCAAAGAACTTATCAGCGATTTCATGGCGGCCAATTGAAGGGCGTCTGAGTAAAGAAATAAAAGGTTGCGAAAGGAGAATAAGAAATGGCAGAAGCCAAGCAAGTAAGCATAGACAGAGCGACGCAGGAGGCGTACGAGAAGGCGAAGGGAGACGGGGTAGATACGGTATTTGATCGGGCGGCGCGGATCAAGCCTTGTCCGATAGGGGCGGCTGGGGCGTGTTGCAAGCATTGTGGGATGGGTCCCTGCCGGGTGCCTGCCCCGAAGAACCGGGAGGAGACCCCTGAGGAGAAGGCGAAGCGGACGGGTGTTTGTGGGGC
>JALTEW010000476.1 GCA_027073795.1 bacterium
CTAATGGCCTTGGGGATGTCCTTGATTTGGGGCGTGATGGATATTATCAATATTGCCCATGGCGCCTTTATCATGTTGGGGGCCTACTGCACTTACTGGTTTTTCAGCCTTCTGGGGGTGGATCCCTTTATCAGTCTTTTTATCTCTATATTGTTTCTTTTTATCATTGGATACGGCATCCAGCGTTATTTGATTAATCTTGTTATCCGCGCGACCATTTTTATTACCCTGATTCTTGCCTTTGGAATAGAGATATTCATCAACAATATGGCCTTAGTTATGTGGACAGCGGATGTTCGCAAGGTTCAGGTTCCCTATGGGGCTTCCAATTTCAGCATTGGGAGTTTTGTGACGATTCCCTATGTCCGTTTGGGAGCGTTTTTAATTGCCCTGATTATCGCCGGCATCTTTTACTTTGTCTTGAATAAAACCCGCCTGGGGCGATCCATCCGGGCAACCTCTCAGGACCTTGATGCCGCCAGACTTGTGGGGGTGGACGTGGCAAAAACCTATGCCTTGACCTTTGGTCTGGGCGTTGGTGCGGCAGGGGCAGCGGGCACCTTATGGGCCGTGCTTTTCCCCATCAATCCCATGATGGGGGGGGTTTTAACCCTTAAATCCTTTGTAGTGGTTATTCTTGGGGGCCTTGGAACCATGTTTGGTCCTATTGTGGGGGGGCTGACCCTGGGTGTAGCAGAGGCCTTGGGAAGCAACTGGTTTGGAACTACCTATGAGAACTTTATCAGCTTTACGATTCTGGTTCTTGTTTTGATCTTTCTGCCCAGGGGCATCCTGGGGAAAAGCGAGTAGGCTGATGGCAGAGAGGGAAACCATTACGAAGAGGATGATTTTAGGGATTTTGGTTATTGTTGGCATTGCCATTCCCTTTTTCTCCGGGAATTTTATCATCCGTTTTTTGACCAATGCCCTGATGTTCGCAGTTCTGGCAAGTGCGTGGAACATCATTGGAGGCTATACAGGGTATGCCTCTTTCGGCAATGTGGTGTTCTTGGGGATTGGCGCCTATGTATCTGCCGTTCTAATGGAAAAGGGTGGGGTTCCTTTCTGGGTTGCCTTTTCTGCGTCTGGTGTGGGTGCTGCTATCTTTGCAATTCTTATCGGCCTGCCCGTCTTAAGATTAAAGGGGCACTACTTTGCCATTGCCACCCTTGGGGTTGCCGAGGCCATGAAGGCCCTGGTGGATAACCTTGAGATTACAGAGGGGAATTCGGGCATCTATCTCCCCGTTATGAATCTCTCTGTCAAGGCCCAGTATATCTTTTTCTATTTCATGATGATGGGGGTTCTGGCGCTAACCCTGATTGTCACAGCTTTTATGCTGAAGAAAAAATTGGGTTATGGCTTGATTGCCATTCGTGAGGACGAAGAGGCAGCCAATTCCCTGGGGGTGAACACCACCCTTTTCAAGGTGACCTCGTTTGCGCTGAGCGGGTTTTTTTCCGGGCTTGCCGGAAGCCTCTATGCCTACCAGCAGGGCTTTATCAAACCAGAATCGGTTTTCGACGTGGGTGTGACGGTTAAGATGATTGTCATGGCGGTTTTCGGAGGCATTGGAAGCATTCTGGGGCCGTTGTTAGGGGCCCTGAGTATCGAGATAATCTCGGAAATCCTGACAAACTATTTTCTCATTGCACACACGCTCTTTTTTGGGGCTATTGTGATTCTGGCTATCGTTTTTACCCCGAAGGGCATTATGGATATCATCAGCGGACGGAAAAAATTTGGGATAAGTTATCTCTTGCAGAACATACGGGACCACAGGATATAAAGGAACCATGCTATGGTAATCTTAGAGGGCCGGGGGATAACCAAGGAATTTGGGGGGTTGAGGGCTGTCAGCGAGGTGGATTTCGTCCTGAACAAAAAGGAGATTTTAGGTCTTATCGGACCCAATGGCGCGGGAAAGACCACCATCATCAATATGATTTCAGGAACCTACCCCCCTACAAGAGGAAGGGTTATTTTCAAGGGTAACGATATTACTGGTAAAAAGCCCTATAAAATTGGACGAATGGGAATTAGCCGAACCTACCAGATCGTCAAGCCGTTCCCGGGGATGACAGTTAAGGAAAATGTCTCCGTAGGGGCGATGTTTGGTGCACGGGGGAAAGAACTGAATGCGAAGGAATCGATTAAAAAGGCAGAGGAAACTCTTGAATTTGTAGGGCTTCAGGATATGGCGAACAAGCGGGCGGACGACCTGAGTGTGGCGTCGAGAAAACGCCTGGAGATGGCCAAGGCCCTTGCCATGGGGCCGGAGGTTATCCTCTTTGACGAGGTGATGGCCGGTTTAAATTTCTCTGAGATTGACAAAGCCGTGGAACTTATCCAGAAGATACGGGATGAGGGAATCAGCATTCTGGTGATTGAACACGTCATGCGGGCCATCAAGAATGTGTCAGACCGGATATTTGTGTTGCATCATGGAATAAAGATCGCCGATGGAACCCCTGATGAGGTTCTGAACAACGAACAGGTTATCAAGGCCTATCTGGGCCGGCGATACAAAGAACTGGTTCAGTAGGAGGCGCAATGTTTCTGGAGGTCAAAAACCTGAATGTTGGCTATGGGGATGTCCAGGTTCTCTGGGATGTGAGCTTCAAGATTGAGAGAGGCGTGATTGTGTCCCTTGTCGGTGCCAATGGGGCTGGCAAAAGCACCCTTTTAAAAACAGTTTCCGGGCTTATCCGTCCCATGAGCGGAGACATTCTTTTTGACGGGAAATCTCTTTTGCACCTTTCATCTAAGGAGATTGTGGGCATGGGGATTGTCCATGTGCCTGAGGGGCGCCGGCTTTTCCCCGAGATGACAACGGAAGAAAATCTTCTGATGGGGGCCTACAGGCGGGGAAAGGACCCAGAAATTGTAAAGGACCTGGATCGCATTTATGGCCTGTTTCCCAGGCTGAAAGAGCGGCGGAAGCAAAAGGCGGGCAGTCTCTCAGGCGGGGAGCAGCAGATGTGTGCCATGGCACGAGGCCTCATGGGGAATCCAAAGTTGTTGCTTGTAGATGAGATGTCTCTCGGGCTGGCCCCGCTGATTGTGGATGACTTAGTTGATATCGTCAAGGAGATCCATCAGCAGGGAACCACCGTTTTCATCGTAGAGCAGGATGTCCACCTTGCATTGTCAAACTCCGATTACGGGTATGTCCTCGCCACAGGACACATCATGATGGAAGGAAAATCGCAGGAACTTCTTGGGAAAAAGGAAATCAAGGAGGTCTTTCTGGGGCTTTAACATGGTTGAATGGTTGATCATCGCTTTTGTGGGGGGTGGGGTGATGGCCACCCTCCTTTTTTACCTTTTAAGAGAAAGGATGTTTCAGCGCCGGATCTCCGCCCTACAGTCCGAGAAGTCCCTGCTCGCGCAGCAGGTTCAGCAGGCCGTGGCTGAAATGAAAGAAAAGGATGAGAAACTGCTGGGAGTTTCGCAGGAAAAGGCAGCAGCCATCCAGAAGGCACTGGAGATACCTGGGCTAAGGGAAAGAATTCAGTCTCTTGAAGAGGAAAAGGCCTCGTATATCCATGAACTCTCTGAGCTCCGTTCAAGTCATTCCGCTTTGACGGCAACCCTTCGGGAAGAGCAGAAGGCCTGGGAGGAAAAATTTGAACTCCTGAAGGAGGCGGAAAAGAAACTGGGGGATGCCTTTGAGGTGCTTTCGGCCAAGGTTTTAAGAAACAGCCAGAAGGATTTTCTCAGGGAAGCAGCCGCGACGCTGGAGAAATTTCATCAAAAGGCCACTGGCGAACTCGAAAAAAAACAGCAGGCGGTTGGAGAATTGGTGAGGCCGGTTCAGGAAATGCTCAAAAAGTACGAATCTCAGATTCAGGAAATGGAGAAGGCACGGCGGGAGGCCTATGGCGGGTTGAAGGCACAGGTGCAATCCCTCCTCGTTAGTCAGCAGAGACTGCAAATGGAGACGGGCAATCTCGTCAAGGCCCTTCGGACGCCACAGGTAAGGGGACGGTGGGGTGAAATTACCCTCAAGCGTGTGGCAGAGCTTGCCGGTATGGTAGACCATTGTGACTTCTATGAACAAGAGGACAAGGCCACGCCTGAGGGGAGGTTGCGTCCCGACATGATTGTTCGTCTGCCAGGGGGCAAACAGATCGTAGTGGATGCCAAGGTTCCCCTAATGGCCTTTCTGGAGGCGATGGAGTGTCATGATGAGCTTGTTAGAAAGGCCCATTTGAAGGACCATGCCCGTCATGTTCAGGTACATATATCGAAACTTGCCAACAAGGCCTACTGGGATCAGTTTGCTCCCACACCGGAGTTTGTTGTCCTTTTTATCCCTGGAGAAAACTTCTTCAGCGCCGCGCTGGAGCAGAATCCGAATCTCATAGAGGAAGGGGTTCAAAAAGGGGTCATCCTCGCGACACCCACGACCCTGATCTCGCTTCTCAAGGCGGTTTCTTACGGGTGGCGTCAGGAGAAAATGGCGGAAAATGCCCAGGCCATCAGCGAGCTTGCGAAGGTGTTGCATGAACGCATCGTGACCTTCAGCGCACACATAAACGATCTTGGGAGGCACCTTGGTCAAAGCATCCAGTCCTACAACAAGGCTGTGGGATCTCTCGAGAGCCGTGTCTTGCCTGCCACACGCAAATTCAAGGAGATGGGTGTTTCATCAAAGGGCCAACTTGAGGAGATAAAGAAGGTCGAACAGCTTCCACGAACCCTTCAGATAGAAGAGGTTCCAGACAAAAATAAAGGCTATAAGGGCAAAGAGTGAGAGACGATAGGTAACACGTCTGAAACCCCGGTTGAAGTGGGAGGTGTGCTGAATGAAACGGTATCATATCAGGCTCGTGTGGATGTTTGTCCCCCTGGGGCTGTTATTTCTGCTGTCGCAATTTTACAGAACCTCTTCCGCAGTCATTGCCATTGACTTAATGCGGGACCTCCGTCTGGATGCCCAGTCACTTGGGTTGTTAAGCTCTATCTTCTTTTATGCCTTCGCACTTGTACAGCTCCCCATGGGAGCGGCACTGGACCTGTTTGGGGCAAAAAAGACCCTGGTATTCCTGGCTTTAATCGGATTTATGGGGGCAGTTCTGTTCGCCAGTGCCCACACGCTGTGGGTAGCCCTGATCGGACGGGCCCTGATCGGTGTAGGGATGGCCTGTGCCTTGATGGGTACCTTCAAACTCCTGATTAACTGGTACCCGCCCAATGCCTTCGGAACTGCTTCTGGAATTATTCTTTCCATAGGGACCCTGGGGGTAATTGCGGCTACGGCCCCGTTGGCGGAAGTGGT
>JALTEW010000477.1 GCA_027073795.1 bacterium
GAGATCTTCACCGTCTGGTTCTTGTTGGCACCCACCTGGAAGACGAGGGACTGGTCGGAAACATTCAGGGTCTCCGTCCCGCCGCCGCTGTCCAGGGCATAGGTCACCTTGATATATTGATCATGCTGGGCGTTATAGACCGTGGTTTCCGTTCCGGCTGCCACGCTCGTGGCGGCACCCCCATCCAGGGTCACGTTAAACTGGGTCGGCGTGACGTTGAGCACCATGGTGCCAATGTCCACCCCTTCGTTCGCACTTGCGACTTTTAAGGTTACCGTTCCAGCCGATGAACCGGAGCCGTTTGCGAGGGTAGCCGTTCCCGTGCTGCCGTATTGAACATTGTCAATGGTATTCACGTAGCCGTCGAAGCTGACGAGGGCGTCGATTCCCGTAAGGGCCGCAGTGTCCACAGAAAGTCCCAATTCATTGCCAGAATCGGTCCCAGTGACTTGAAGCGTGGCCTTGGAGCCTTCATCTTTGGTGGTGATGGTGATCCGGTTGTTGCTGCCATCCTGGGAAACCGTGACAGCGTCAGCTGCGCCAAGGGAAGCTGAAATTGCCTTCTGGACGGCTGTAGCAAGGTCCGCAATGGATGTATAAGTATTTGCAGCCATAACGATCTTTGTCGCTGTTCCCCCGTCCAAGGCCATGGTGAAGACACCGCTCCTTTTGGCAACGCCCCTGTCTGTCGTCCCAGCCGTGACGCCCCAAGTTACGTTACCGCCTACGGTCTTCGTAACAACTTTGATGCTTTCATTGCTGCCTGTGTCTTTGCTTTCCAGCGTCAAACTTGAAGAACCTGCTACCCCACTGAATACGACATAGCCACTGAGACCTGATCCGTTCAGTGCGGCGTTTAAGGCTGTCGCTGCAGCGGTTGCATTAGTTACAGCAGACATGGAAGCGGAAATTGTCGCGCTGTGAATGACCCCATCAGCACCCTGGTAGGCAATCCCAATTGTTAGACTATCCCCTGCGGAAGTTCCTGAATTACTGAATGTCCCGCTTAAACGAGCTGCTGCGGCTGCACTAGAAAATGCCAGCCCCTTGTCCCACGCGTCTGTAATCCGGATATCACTGCTGCTCGTTTTGCTTGCCCCCGCAGAGGCCTGGGTGACTTGGAGGGTGTGATTGCCCGCCTCCAGGTTGGTGACATTCGTCGGGCTGGACAGGCCAAATTGGGAGGTGCTGAGGGTGGCGGAGGCATCCGCCGTCTTGGTCGCCGCCAGGATGTGGGTCCCCGTTGTGAGGGTGGTGTCTGACACACTTACCTCGGCCGTATTGCCGGTCGTGAAGTTCACAATGCTGGCACGGCTGCCATCCAGCAGCTTCTTCGTCCCGAACTGGGTCGTGTTAGCGATTCGGGTAATCGAACTCATCGCATTCTCAATGTCCGCCTGGTCGGCCGCCAGCATGGTGGGATCGTTGGCGCCTTCGTTGGCGGCGTGAATCGCCAACTGGCGCATCTTGTCCAGCATCCCGTGGATGGTGGAAAGGGCCGCCTCGGCCGTCTGCACCATCGACGTGGCGGTTTCGGTATTGTCGATGGCCTGCGTCAACCCGGCGATCTGGGCGCGCATCTGTTCGGAGATAACCAGTCCGGCCGGGTTGTCCGATGCGCGGTTAATCTTGAAGCCTGAAGAGAGTTTCTCCAGGGACTTGTTCAGCATCTGGTTGGTCTGGCTCAGGTTTCTCCAGGCATCCAGCGCTGCAATGTTATGGTTGATGGCCATACTCATGATTCAAACCTCCTTGTTTTGTGTTGCGTTGATTGCTTCCCAGGCTTCCCTGCCCGTGCGGTTTTTGGAACACCGCCAAACCTCCCTGCCCTCCTTCTTGGTTTCATCCCCCTTATCGGATGGTGGGGGAAAAACTTTAGGGATTGCAAGGTTTCCATTGTCGCCTTTCCGACTTCTCCGGATGCATCAAGAGAGGATTGACCCTTTTTCCCCTTTACCTTTTTCTTTTTGCCTTGTATGCTTAGGTGTCAATAAAATTACCCGCAATAAGGAGAAAAGGATGAGTACATACCGATACCTGTATGGCCCCGTTCCGTCCAGGCGGCTTGGGGCCTCCCTTGGGATCGACCTGATTCCGAAAAAGGTATGCAGCTACGACTGCATTTATTGCCAGATCGGCAAGACAACCCATCACACCCTGAAACGAAAGGCCTACTATCCCACCGATGCAATTAAGCAGGAGTTGAGGGAATTCCTGAGTGACCCGGAAAATGCTAAGCGCGTGGATATCCTGACCTTTTCAGGTTCGGGGGAGCCCACGCTTCATAAGGGCATAGGTGAATTGATTCGGTATTTGAAGGAATTGACGCCCCTTCCGGTTGCCGTGATTACCAATGGGTCTCTCCTATGGGATCCAGAGGTTCAGGGCGATCTTCTCTCAGCCGATCGGGTAGTTCCCTCCCTGGACGCGGTGACAGCGGAGAGCTTCGAGGCAGTCAACCGCCCCGTGGCCGGGTTGCCTGTCTCCAGGGTCATCGATGGCTTGAAGGCCTTTCGGGAAAGGTATCAAGGCCAATTGTGGGTTGAGGTCCTTCTGTGTGAAGGTATCAATGACAAAGAGGAGGATATCGTTGCCCTGAAAGGGGTGCTGGATAGGATAGGGCCAGACAAGGTTCAACTGAACACCGTGGTAAGACCCCCCTCTGAGGAGATCGCGCAGCCCCTGCCCCTGGCCCGCTTGGAAGCGATCAAGGCGTACCTTGGGGAGGGGGCGGAGGTGATTGCCTCATTTGACAGATCGAATATTCCGGCCTATCATAAGGGAACGGAGGATGAGATTTTGAACCTCCTGCGCCGCAGGCCCGAGACGGCACAGAAGATGAGCCAAAGTCTTGGGTTGCATCTTCATGAGGTGGAAAAGTACCTAACGGAGCTTCTGAGGGAGGAAAGGGTGCTTGTCAGGCGGCAGGGGGGTGAAATCTACTACGAGATGACGAGGTGAGCGACATGGATTATGAAAAGATTACCCATTACGTGACCGAACCGAAGTTGCTGGGAGAAATGGATAATGCCGATGGCAGGGGAGCGGTGGGTGACCCCTCCTGTGGAGATCGGGTTGAAATCTTTATCAAGGTGAGAGATGACCACATCACGGATATCCGGTATATGGTCAAGGGCTGCTGGGGGTCCCTTGCCTCCACGGGCCAGTTATGCGATTTGGTTTTGGGAAAGTCGATCGATGATGCCCTCTATCTGGATGAAGAGGATATCATCGATGCGCTGGGTGGCTTGCCAGAGGAGAAACGTCACTGTGCGCGTTTGGCTCTTGGGGCCTTCCACTACGCAGTAAGGAACTTTCTGCTTCATCACAGTGGCGAAAGGCAGACGGAGTTTCTTGAACAATAATCCTGGTCTGAAGATGAAAGGGGTTCGTTAGCTTGAAGCGGGGGGTGTTTGTTTCTCGTCATCGCTTAATTTGGTTGCCCCGTTCAGTTGCCTCGCCAGACGCCTTTCACTGAAATGTTTGGTTACAAGTTTCGGAATCGAGAGGATGGCAACGATGACAGCTCCTACGAGGCTTGAGCCGAAAATAACGGAGATCAGGGAGGTATGGATATTCCAGAAGAGGAACGTGACTTCTACCGGCATGCCATTTTGAAGGCCGAAAATCGTAATGAGCAAGATCAGGATGAAGGTGATGATAAGGGTTACAGTCATACTTTAAACTCCTTTTAATAAGAATTCAGGAACGTGTTTTAAGGGGAAAAAAGGAGGGAATCCTCCCTCCTTTCAGGACTCTCATTGAAGGATGTTATTTTTCCTCTTTTTCCGTGGTTTCCTTTTTCCCCTCAGATTTTCGAAGGCTTTTTTCCAGCTTGTCCAGTGCATCCGCCGTTTTTTCCCTAAGGTTATCTGCTACAAAACGCAGGGCTTCTGCCTGCTCCTGCAGGTCCCGGATCCCTCCCGCTTTCTGGTAGGCCAGAACTGCAATGACAAGGGCAATGACAGCAATGATGAGTGCCAGCACTGACATTTTACCACCCCCTTTTAATTTGATGGTTAGAATTTAATCACGTTTAAGGTAAAGTCAACAAGACGTAAACAGGGAGGGGAGAACACTCTCTCCTCCCTGCCGCTCAAAAAAGGAAATGTTTATGAGGTGAATGGATTTTCCTCAGGGGCGCTTGAATTCGTAGGCCACCTTATTCCCAGAAAGCTTTGTGGGTACCGCCACAAGCTCCATCCCTATGGAGAGGTCATCATCGGGAATAGCGGGGCTGACCCTTCCAAAGACCTTGACACCATCGGGGTATTCAACCACGCAGATCCGGTAGGGAAGGTCCCCTTCAAACCCCGATGGGGCGTACATCAATTTCGAATAGGTAAGTAGCTTGCCGGGGCCGACAATCTCAAACCATTCGACATCCGAGCTCAGGCACTGGGCACAGTCGTTCCTCGGAGGAAAGTATTTCTTCCCGCAGGATTTGCATCTTGTTCCCATGACCTTTCCTTCTTCAAGATAGTCAACAAATTTGGATACCTTTGCCTGTGATACAAATGAGATTGTTCCAAACCGCTCAAAACCCATGTTAATCCCTCCCTAAGATTGTAACGTTGCCATAGATTCCAACACCGCCGATGTTGTGCACAAGACCAATCTTGGCGCCATCCACCTGCATGGGCCCGGCTTCTCCCCGTAACTGGAGGGTGATAGTACGAATCTGGGAGCCCCCTGTCGCGCCGATGGGATGGCCTTTTGAGAGAAGGCCGCCATCTACGTTGACAGGAATTTTACCCCCAATGTAAGTTTCCTTGTTGCGAATCAGTTCTTTCCCTTTGCCGGGTTCGGCGAACCCTAAATCTTCATAGCCCATCATCTCGGCAATAGTAAAACAGTCGTGTACTTCGGCTACATCGATGTCTTTCGGGGTGACCCCTGCCATGCTGTAGGCTTGCTTGGCAGCCTCACGGGCACAAGTTAGCCCCGTGTAGGTGCTGCGTCCCGCCATGTTTATGGGAGCGCTGGCAGCCCCCAGTCCCAGTATCCACACAGGTTTGGGTGAGAGCTTTCTGGCCGTTTTCTCGCTCGCCACGATAATGCATGAGGACCCGTCGGCATTGGCGCAACAGTCAAAGACCTTCAAAGGCGTGGAAACCGGGTCAGAGCTCAGCGCCTTTTCCAGGGTTACACCCTTGCGGTAAACGGCCTTCTCGTTGATTTGCCCATAACTTGCCGCCTTGACACGAATCAGGGCAAGGTCTTCCTCTGTCGTCCCATAGGCGTTCATATGAGCCCTTGCGTGCATGGCGTAATAGGCAGGCATCATGGTCCCAAACGGGGATTCCCACATAATATCGGCGCCGCGTCCCATGCGTTCCTGGGATTCAGCGGAAGAAATCTCTGACATCTTCTGGAAACCGATGACTGCGACGATATCGTGAAGCCCTGCCTGGATCATGGAATAGGCAACCCGAACGCCCATGCTGCTGGATGAGCAGACGCTCTCGATGTAAAAGGTTGGTTGGGGGGTTAATTCAAGATATTCCGCCATGAGTCCTGCCGGGGTGCGCTGTTTGTCGTACTCCGGAGCGGAACAGATAATGGAAGCGTTGATATCCTGGGGCTTAAGTTGTGCGTCCCGCATGGCCTCGGAAAACCCCTCGAAGACGAGTTCGCGGATGGAGCCTTCGTACCCTCTGACAAAGGCACTTTGCCCCACGCCAATGATTCCTACTTTTTGCATATGTTCCTCCTTCACAATTTTGTTGTCTTACAATCTTTCCTTGACCTTGGCCACGGCCATGAGCTTGAGCTCATCGGCGTCGGCAAACAACTGGCGCCGTTCGCTTTTGTATTTTTCAACGAATGCTGCGTCTTTAATGCCGGGCAGGTTGATATCCACACTCAGCATGGCAGCTCGAAGGGCAGCTTCGGCCACGTAGGCCCCGACCCCCACGTCAGAGATGGCCCCCTTGTTGCCATAAGCGGCGAGGGGGACGGCGATTTTCAATACCTCAAGGCACTTCCGGCAGATTTCCATGGGGGTTTCTGTGGCCGTTTTCGCGGCCTCCTGCATGGCCTCTGTCCGTTTCGCCTTTTGTTCCTCCGTGTCTTTGGGCATTCTCAATGCCTCCATGAACTTGCTGAAGACAGCCATGTCTCTGGCGGTTAGTTCTTTGAGCTTTTCAATAATGTTTTTAAGATCTTCCGCGGCCTGTCTGGCCTGATCCTGCACTTCCTCATAGCCCTTTTTACCGAGGGTCAGATTGGCCACCATGGAAACCATAGATGCGGCCAGGATACCCACAACCGCTGAAACGTTTCCACCTCCGGGTGTCGGGGAGTTGGAAGCCGCCTTTGCGATAAACTCATTCAGACTTTGGTCGAAAAGTTCACTCATCTTTTTCCTCCCTTTATGCAAGACCCTGAAGCTTGACGGCCTTTAAAACATTGTTCATGATAATCGTTGTGGTCAGGGATCCAACGCCGCCCGGTACCGGCGTAATGGCCGCCGCTTTTTCTTTGACAGCCTCGAAATCCACGTCGCCTGTGATGCCGTTTTCCGTCTGGTTGATCCCCGCGTCGATGACCACCGTTCCCTCGCTGACCATCTCGCCGGTTACCAGCCCCTTACGCCCCGCTGCGGCAACGAGAACCTCCGCCTGGCGCGTTACAGAGGGTAGGTCGACGGTTTTGGTGTGACAGACCGTGATGGTGGCATCCCGTTTGATGAGCAGAGAAGCGAGGGGACGGCCGACGGTGTCTCCACGACCTACAAGGACCACGCGTTTGCCGCGAATGGTAATCCCGGCACGCTCCATCAATTCAATACAGCTCATAGGGGTCGCAGGCACCAGCGCCAGATCCTCCTGGCCACCTAACAGAAAACCCCGGTTGATGGGGCTGATACCATCCACGTCCTTGTTGTGGTCAACGGTCAGCATTACCTGCTCCTTGCGGATGTGTTTGGGAAGGGGCAATTCCACCAGGATTCCGTGAACGCTGCTGTCATCATTCAGTTTCTTGATGAAGTCAAGAACCTCCTTTTCCGGGGTATCGGCTGGCATGACCGTCAGGTCCACGATAACCCCTAATTTGTCACCTACCTTTTCCTTTGATCGTGCGTAAACAACCGAGGCCGGGTCGTCACCCACTAAAAGCACGGATAGTTTTGGATTAACGCCTTTCCCCTTTAAACGCTGGGTTTCTTTCTTGATTTCCTCACGGATTTCATCCGCCACGGGTTTCCCCTTGATGATTTCTGCTGCCATGATAGTGTTACCTCCCTTTACTTTCGTTTTTTTGGATTCTGTGCACGCCTCTTCAAAATTTAGATTCCTATACCACACTTTTTTAAAAAATCCTACTCATTGTGAAAAATGGTTCAAAATGGGAATGGGTTGCGGATGCTTGGAACACTGTGATAGGGTCTCGAATAACAAAATTTTGTCAAGCAGGAGGGATAGTGATGTCTGATGATGAAGTGAGAAAGGGTAGTAATGGAAAGTCACTTTCATTCCAGGGAGTTTCGATTGTTTCATGCGGGACCCTGCGAATGGAACTAAAACAGTTACAGGAAGAAGGTTTCCTAAATGCGGATAAAATCTTTTTTACAACGCCTGGGTTACATGAGGTTTGTTCCGAGTTGAAGACACAGGTCATCCGTCAGGTGAAACGCGCCCTCGAGGTGTCTGACAAGATTATTGTTGTGTATGGAAGCCTCTGTTATGTTGATCCTGTTGACATGAGCGGATTGGATAAGCTTTTAGAATCTTTTGGGACGAATGTTTTGCGCATCAAGGCCCAGAACTGTGTGGACGCCCTTGCGGGCCGGCAGGAGAGGGAGGAGATTGCCGCGGGCCGGAAGGTCTTCTGGTTGACCCCGGGCTGGATGCGGTTTAAGGACCTGGTTTTCAAGGACTGGGATATCGGTAAGATCAACGAGAATTTCCCTAAGAACGATGTTGCCATTGTCCTTGATGCCATCGGGTACTATGATAAATTGATGGAGGAGGACCCCATGAAGATTCTTGAATATTCCGACTGGATGCATCTGGGGGTTGAAGCCCATCACGTGACGCTGGACAGGCTCAAGGGGCTTTTGCTGGATAAATTGGGGGAGTTAAAAAATAGGACTGAGTAACGAGGGCTGAGGACTGGGCGAAAAAGTTCAAAGTTCAGGGTTAAGTTGGGAAAAAGTGAGAGAGTGAGCTGTGATGGGTGAAGCGTGAGGACCTGAACGCTTTACCCCTTACGCTTTACGTGTTACGCCTCACGGGGCAAAAAAATTTTGGGAGGGAGCTACATGACCTATGAGACCGTACTAATGGAGCGAACGGAACATATTGGCATTATTACCCTGAACCGTCCTGAAAAGTTAAATACCTTCAACATCCCGCTCGGGCGAGATCTTAATGCCGCCTTGGATGAGTTGGAGGGGGATCAGGACATCTACGTGGTTGTCATCCGGGCTAACGGCCGGGTGTTCAGTGCCGGGATTGACATCAGTGATTTTCCTAAGAAGGGAATACTGGAATATCGCCCCTGGATTGCCCTGATGGAAAAAATGACCCTGACGATCGCCAAAATGAGGAAGCCTGTAATTGCTGCTGTCCATGGGGTGGCGGCCGCCAATGGCGCCGGGCTTGTCGCTGCAGCGGACCTTGCCGTTGCCACAGAAGGGGCACGGTTTGGCCTGACCGCGATTGATGTGGGGTTGTTCTGTATGGGGCCGGCGGTTCCTATGGACCGATGTGTGGGGAAAAAACACTGCCTGGAACTCCTGCTGACGGGGGATTTGATTGATGCCCGCAGGGCGGAACGGATGGGGTTGGTGAATAAGGTGGTTCCGGAAGATAAGCTGATGGAAGAAACCCTGGCACTGGCGAAGAAGCTGGCCGCTAAGAGCCCCTATGCCCTACAGATGGGAAAAGAATCCTATTATACCATGGCGGACATGCCGCTGGAGAAGGCGTTACAGTATTCAAACGAGATGTTTTGCGAGTTATGCACCCTGAAGGATGCAGAGGAAGGGGTCAGGGCCTTTCTGGAAAAACGCCCCCCCAAGTGGCGGTTGGAATAAGCAGGCTTATTTCTTGACGGTTCCGCAACGTGTAACGTCTCAGGTCTGTCTGTGCTTCTGAGTCTTTGCCCGCATCGCTTTGGGACAGTAGGCGGGTGTTCGTTCACAGGTAGAAACTGTCTTACCTGCTATCAGTTTCTTTCAACCGGGATTTGTAGAAACTGAACGTACCCTTTTACAGGCCCCGCAGGAAGGTTCGGAGGCCAAAAGAAAAACACGAAACTTAGAACCAAGTTCCAAAAATCCGATTACCCGATTACCCAATTAAGTAAAGATTCTCTTTAGAAATTGTCCGCCCTTTCTTGACAAGACTACCTCTATTATGTTAAGAGTGTAATTAATTTAAAACGCTATTTTAACCAGGAAAGGAGGGAAGAAAATGCTCGTCAAGGAAATAGAGCTTTTTGGGGGGGTTGCACCTGGGGTATTAAATGAGATAGCTGATATTTGCTCAGAAGAAAAATATCCTAAGGATACAGTGCTGTTCGAGAAAGGGGAAGATGCCGAATGCCTGTATATCCTTAAACAGGGTGTTCTCAATCTGCAGATAAAAAACGGGGGACGTTTGAACTTTAGCCTTTCGGAACGGGGTGATATCTTTGGCTGGTCGAGTCTGGTTGAATCTGGGAAATATACTGCGTCTGGCATCTGTGCCACGGATATAGAAGTGCTTAAGGTGGAAAGAGATAAACTGGAGAAGATATTTAAGAACCATCCGGAAGTTGGTTATATCATCCTCAAACGGCTGACCGGCGTTATCTCAAAGAGGCTTTTAAATGCCTACCAACAGCTTCTATCTGCCAGAGGGAAAGATTCCACCACGACCACCCCTTCTTATGGATAAGAATTAGGGAAGGGACAAAGGCCCGGGCACAAGCCCTGAAAGCCCCCCGCTGCCCAGAGCAGGGGAGAGGTGTGTTTTTCCCCTGATACATCAATCTTTGAAGCATACCGAAAAATCGAACGGGAACACGTCATCCTTATCGAAGGGCTCAGGGGATACTTCGATGATCTGGGCATATTCCAGGGCTCGGAATCGGTGGGCCAGACGGGTGGACAGGGTGAGCTTATGGCCTGGGGATAGGATCAGGGTTCCCTTCCATCTCGTATCGAGATCGTAGAGCTGTGCCTCCACGAGTCCGGAGATGATGTAGAAGACCTCAATCTTTTTTTTGTGATAGTGGGACCCTCGATAGACTGGCGGATTTGATACGAGTAGATCGAGATAAACGAGATGGGCGAAGGAGGGGCCGTCAAGGATTTGGATGAGGGTTCCCCGCGCGTCCTTAACCGTGCCTTCATTCTCGGTATCGAAGGGGTGCGTGATGTCCTTAAGGATGAATTTCCCGGAAGTTTCCATTTTTAATTTCCGAAGGCATTGGGAATCCAGTCAATTTCAGGGGGACGGTCATTGAGGAGGCTGATGCCGATGACGTCGAATCTTGCAGGGACATCGTTCAGGTTTTTTTCGACGAGGTAGGTTTTGGCCATGCGGATGAGTCGCCGCTGTTTGTCCGCAGTTACAGCCTGGAGTGGAGACCCGAATATTTTCTGGGTGCGGGTTTTGACCTCTACAAAAACCAGGGTCTTGCCATCACGGGCGATAATATCCAGTTCTCCCCAGCGGGTGCGATAGTTCTCATCGATGATCTTGAGCCCCTTTTTCCTAAGGAATTTCTGTGCCATGCTTTCCCCCCTGGGGCCCAGCGGGGTTTCGTGCCTTTTAGATTTGAACAGCTTCACCGAATCTCAACCCCCCTGAACGTGCGGCGATGGATGGGGGATGGCCCCAGACGTATCAGTGCCTCACGGTGTTGTTTGGTCCCGTACCCCATGTTCCGGTCAAAGCCGTATCCTGGGTATTTTTTGTGGTAATCCAGCATGATTCTGTCCCGTGTGACCTTAGCAATGATGGATGCCGCGGCTACGGAGAGGCAGCGTCTGTCACCACCCACAAGGGAGCTTTGGGGGATGGAAAGGGGTATTTCATCGATTCCGTCCACGATACAGAATTCGGGTACGGTGGGTAAGGCATCAACAGCCCTTTTCATGGCGAGCAGCGTTGCCTGGCGGATGTTGAGGACATCGATCTTTTTAGGTCCGACAATGCCGACGCCAATCCCGGCGGCGTGCGAGTGAATAGCATCGAAAAGCGCCTCACGTTTTTTTGCTGAAAGGCGTTTGGAATCCCGAATGCCGGCAGGGGCCTCGTTCAGTCGCAGGATGACTGCTGCCGCGACAACAGGTCCCGCCAGGGGGCCGCGCCCCGCTTCGTCTATTCCGGCGATATGTTTGAAGCCATAGGCTTTGAGGATGGCCCTTTCAATAAAAGGGGTGAGTGAAGCGGAAGGTCTGGTAGCCTCCCCCCCTTGTAGAAGAAATGGAAGCAGTGGAGGGGAGGCTGTTTTCATGGAGGATTAATATCTTCGTTCTTTGATCCTGGCGGCTTTCCCGCGAAGTTTTCTCAGATAATAGAGTTTTGCCCTTCGGACGGCGCCGCGTCGGACGACCTTGATCCCGGCTATTCGTGGACTATGGAGAGGGAAGATTCTTTCCACACCTATTCCGTAAGATATCTTTCTGACGGTAAAGGTGCTACGGTTGTTTCCCCTGCGGATGCGAATGACAACGCCTTCAAAATCCTGGATTCTCTCCTTTTCTCCCTCGATAATCCGGACGGAAACGCGCACAGTGTCTCCGGGGCGAAACTCCGGAATATCGGTTTTCATCTGTTCCTTTTCTATCAGGTCAAGCGTATTCATTGGGTTCCTCCTGAAACCTGTTTTTTTCTATTCTTCTCCGATGAGCCTGTCGCAGATAATTGCCGCGGCCGATCGAACTGAAAGGTGATTATATCCATAAGGTCGAATAGGTGTCAAGACCCACTCACACTTTTCGATGAGTGTTTCACTCAATCCCCAGCCTGTACCAAAGAGAAGGACAAAGGTATCCGGTGACTGGTTAATGGTTTCTGAAAGGATAGGGATTGGAATGCTGTGTGGAAATGAGCGGGCGGAGGTTGCGACTGACTTGACGTCTTTTCCCGTCGCGTGGTGGATTTTACCAGTCATTTCATCTACCGTATCCGCCACGTCAAGGACCTCCAAGGCGTCTTTACGATTGGGGTTGTAGGTAGCTCCGAACCCCCGGGTCCAGTGGTCCACCATGCGGCCCAACAGGTCTTTCTGTGATTTAAGGGGGGTCACAATCCAGACCCCCCCTAATTGATAGGTCCGGGCGATGCGTGAAAAGTCGTGTATGTCGATAGTTGTCAGGGCAGAGGCGATCGTATCCCCTTCCTTGTTGTAAACCGGGTAATGAACCAAGGCTAAAAAGATACGATTGTTGAAGGACTGGGGGGGGGCAATCCGCGTCATTCTTCCTTCCCCTGATGGTGGCGCAGGTATTGCTGGTATAACGCTGGGTGACGTTTTTGGGTCCGTTGGAGGGACATACCTTTGCGCCACTGCTGAATTTTTTCGTGATGTCCTGAAAGAAGGACCTCTGGTACAGGTAGGTTTCTGAAGACAGGTGGGCGGGTATACTGGGGATATTCCAGGAGGTCCTGAGTAAAGGACTCTTCGCCAGCGGATGCCTCGTTGCCCAGGACCCCTGGGATGAGGCGGGCCACCGCGTCAATGACGACAAGCGCGGGAAGCTCCCCGCCACTCAGCACGTAGTCGCCGATGGAGAGTTCTTCGTCCACGAAATATCGGATTCTCTCGTCGATGCCTTCATACCTCCCGCAGACCATGATGAGATGCATTTGCTTGCTCAGTGCCTGGGCCTTTGCCTGGGTAAACCGCTCTCCCTGGGGGGTAAGCAGGATGACCTTTCCTTCCTGTTCACTTTTTGCGTATTCGATAGCCTTTACGACGGGTTCAGGCTTCATAACCATTCCCGGGCCGCCACCATAGGGAGCATCATCGGTTGACCGGTGCCTGTCCATTGTGAAATCCCGAATGTTTATGGCACGGACATGTAGCAGACCTCCCTCAATGGCACGTTTAAGAATACCCCATCCGGTGACGAGCTTCACCATTTCCGGGAAGATGGTCAGGATATCAATGTACATTGAAAAACTCCAGCGTTCCCTCTTTCAAGACGAGACGTTTCCCCTCAAGAGAGATATTCTCAATCCAGTTATATGAAAGAGGGACAAGATATTCCCTGTCCTCAAATGCAATTTCCAGGACATCCGTTCCCCCTGTTTCTATTACTCCCTTTATCCTACCGAGTTGGGAACGGGAGGGTTCAATAACTGTCATGCCAATGAGGTCGATCCAGTAGAACTCGTCGCTTTCTGCTTTGGCAAAATCCTCTTTCGGGTAATAGGCAAGTTTTCCTGTCAGGGATTGCGCGTCGGTTCGTGTCATAATTCCTTCAAGTTTTAGGGCGAAGACTCCCTTCAGGGGCAAGGAAGCAGAAACCTTCCTCCCCCGGTAGGTCCCGGTGGTTTCCTTTAGGTAGATTTTTGAGTAGGGAAATGCCTTAAGCTTTGAAAAGTAGAGAAGTTTTACCCTGCCATGAACCCCGTGGGCTCCAATGATTCTTCCGATGGGGATAAATTCCTTCCCTTTTTCTTCCCTTGGCATTTCCCTTCATTATCAAGGCTTACTCGATGATCTCCAAAACGGAGTGTTTGTTTATCTTGGTGGAGGCGGCACTTAGGATGGTCCTAATTGCCCTGGCAGTCCGCCCCTGCTTGCCGATGACCTTTCCGAGATCCTCTTTCGCTACAACAAGTTCGATGACCGAGGTCTTTTCTCCCTCAATCTCTGAAACCTTGACCGCATCTGGATTGTCAACCAGCGCCCTTGCAATATATTCAACTAACTCCTTCATCGCCATTTTAGCTACCTCCACATATGAAAGGATTAATCCTTTTCCGTGTCTGCCGTCTCTTGGCTCGATCCCTTTTTGTGCTTTTCGATGAGTTCCATAACGGTCTTGGATGCCCTCGCCCCCTGGCCAAACCAATACTGAATGCGTTCCATGTCCAGTCGGACCATGGGTGGATCCTTGCGGGGGTCATAGAGACCAAGGCGCTCAATGGACCGGCCCTCTTTTGGAAAGCGCGAATCAGCCGCCACAATGCGGTAAAAGGGTTTCTTTTTGGCACCAAATCGGGCCAGTCGGATGCTTACTGCCATGCATTTTCACCTCCTTCTCTTCGTGGCTTCGTAAAAGTAAAATATGCTAACATCATTTACTTTGCCATTTCACCATAGAATTTTTTGCTTCCGCTCACATGGGGAAGGGTAGCGATTCCTTCCCGAAGGATTTTCTCTTTCCCAGTTTGCTGAAGCGTTTCATCATCTTCTTTGCCTGCACGTAGCGTTTTAGCAGATTATTTACGTCTTGAACAGTGGTACCGCTTCCCCTCGCGATGCGCTTCCTCCGGCTTCCATTGATGATAGTATGATTGAGACGTTCCTTCCGGGTCATGGAGTTGATGATGGCTTCAATTTTGACAAGTTCTCCCTCGTCGGGTTGAATGGCCTGGTTCCCTTTGAGTTTCTGCATTCCGGGAATCATGGAAAGAATGCTGTCCAGGGAGCCCATTTTACGGATTTGCTGGAGTTGGCCTCGAAAATCTTCAAGAGTAAAGCTGTTTTTCTTGAGTTTTTTCTCAAATTTATCGACCTGTTTCTGGTCAAAGGTTTCCTGGGCCTTTTCTACCAGGGTCAGGACGTCGCCCATTCCAAGGATGCGGGAGGCCATACGGTCGGGATGAAAGGGTTCAAAATCCCCTATTTTTTCGCCGATGCCCACAAATTTTATGGGACGGCTGATGACAGCCTTGATGGAAAGGGCCGCACCGCCGCGGGCGTCACCGTCAAGCTTTGTTAGAATCACGCCGCCAAGGTCGAGGCGGTCATTAAATGCCTCTGCGACTTTGACGGCTTCCTGACCCGTCATGGCATCTACGACCAACAGGATATCCGAAGGGCTCACCGTTTTCTTTATTTTCTGCAGCTCGTCCATCAGGGGTTCATCGATTTGAAGCCTTCCGGCGGTATCAATGAGGAGGACATCGCAACCAATACGAATAGCTTCCTTTACTGCGTTTTTGGATATTTTTACGGGGTTATCCGAGGTTTTTGACGGGTAACAGGGGACATCTACCTGTTTCGCCAGCGTCATGAGCTGATCAATTGCAGCCGGACGTCTTACATCGGCTGGGACGAGATATGGGTGATGTTTCCCCCCCTTTTTGAGCATATAAGCCAGTTTTGCAATGGTCGTGGTTTTCCCTGATCCCTGGAGTCCCACAAGAAGCACAGGGAAGGGAGGTGTCCCGCTCAGAGTGAGTTGCGTATGGGTGCTGCCCAGCAGCTTTACCAGTTCATCATGGACAATTTTAACAATCTGTTGCCCAGGTGTGATGCTGGAAAGGACCTCCACGCCCACTGCTTTTTCTTGGACGGAGGAGACGAAGGATTTAACGACCTTGTAATTGACATCGGCCTCAAGGAGAGAAAGCCGTATCTGGCGCATGGCATCACGAACGTTTTCTTCCGTGATTTTGCCCTGGCCCTTCAGTTTCTTGAAAACGGTATTCAACCGTTCTGTCAGCGTATCGAACATAATGCCTTACAAACCCCTTCTCTAAAATTTGCATTCTAACTTAAAAATCACAACAAGTCAATGGATTTGAGGCTTTTTGGGAATTCCCACATTTTTATCGCTTTTAGACAAGAGGTAAAAGTCTAATGCTGATGCATTCGCAAAAAGTCAGAATTAGAAGGCAAAAAGAGAGTTCTACGTTCGACGTTCTAAGTTCAAAGTTCAGAAATAAAAAGCGAGGCGACCTGTGATGAGATTCACCCTGCTTGCCCTGCCCGCCCCCCCTTTCTTTGTCAATATAAAAGGGTGGATGGTCCCTCTACACCCCCTTTTTAAATC
>JALTEW010000478.1 GCA_027073795.1 bacterium
CGTCAGATAAGGAATCCCCAGGATGTTGTCCCCTTTCATCTGAATTGCATTCTCTGGACAGACGGAGGCACAGGGGTTACAGGGTATCTCCTGGGTGCAATGGAACACAGGGAAAACCTTCCCTAAACGATCAGGCGGAGGCGGTGTCTGTTTAAGAACTGGCCCGGGTTTTGATTTCAGGATCGTGACCTTTTCTTCCCACGCCTTGGGAATCTTTTTTTTGTATCGGCCAAGGGATCGGGCAATCTTGAGGCCTTCAATCTTCCCTGTAAACATGGCCGCTGTAGCCTCGGCAATCTCTTGAGCGTCTCCAGCAGCATATACATCCAGGTTCCATTGTTTGGCCTTCCGGTAAAATTCATTAACCTCGACAAGTCCTACCGCTATCAGAACCGTATCGACCCCAAAGGTCTTGTATGTATTAGGAATTGGTTTCCAATTCTTGTCCAGGGCCGCAATCGTGACCGATTCCACACGGTCCGTGCCATTGGCGGATATCACCGTATGGCTCGTGAAGATGGGAACCCCAAGACGTTTTAATTTGTCAGCGTGGACCTTGTAACCGCCAACCTGTGGCAGGGCCTCTGCGAGACCGGCAACCTGGATCCCCGCCTGTATGGCGTGGTAGCCCGCAATCAGACCTACATTCCCTCCGCCAACGATAAACACCCTTTCAGATGTTCTAACCAGATCCCGGTTGACCAGTGTTTGAAAGGCGCCGGCGCCATAAACGCCGGGCAGGGTATTCCCCGGAAAGGCGAGCATCTTTTCTCGCGCCCCTGCTGCCACAAGAATCTTTTTAGGCCTTATTTTTCTGTAGAGTTTCTCCGTAATGACACCCACGATACCATCGGAAAAGACCCCAACGGCGGTGGTCTGGAGCCATATCTTTACAGAGGATAATTTTTTAAATTCTTCTTCAAGCAATGATGCAATTTTGAATCCCCTCGTTCCGGCATATGAATCTTCCACGGAACCAAAAAACTTATGTGTCTGAAGAACAAGCTTTCCCCCCACCCGATCTTTATCGTCGACAACAAGTGTGTCTATTCCCAGTTTTCCCAGCTCAATAGCGGCCGAAAGACCAGCAGGTCCCGCGCCGATAATCAGAACCTCCACATCTTTTATGGGGGCTTCTTGCGGGGTGACCGGTTTGTCATCCGCGGGAAGAGCGGGGATCCCTTCGACACTTTCGATCACCATTCCACGCCTTAAAGGGGTCATGCATGCCTTAACGGGAAGACCATCGGCCATAACCAGGCATTGGGAGCACTGACCATTGGCGCAGAAAATCCCTTGGGGGCTTCCATCTTTTGGGTGATGCCCGAATACATGGATGTTGTTTGCGAAAAGCGCCGACGCAATGGTTTCACCTTCAAATCCCTTTAACTTCTCACTATTCCAGAAAAATTCCACCTCTTTCTTTTCTGGGATTTTCAGGATAGGATGCTTTTTAATTCTTTTGGATGCCATTTTCAGCCTTTCTCTTTTCCATGTAGGCAGCATATTTTGCTACGTGTTCTCTTGCGATAGCCCGGGCCTCTTCCGGCTGCTTCTGCTTCATCGCTTTCACAATTTTACAGAGGTCATCATAATTCTCTCTCAGCTTCCGTTCCTCCATATCAAGGAAAGTTTCGTAATAAGGGATGATGTTCCCCTGGACAATTCGTTCAACGGTTTCATAGACAGGGTTACCCGATATCTGAGATAGGGTCAGGTGAAACTTCATGTCGACCTCAAGGAATTGCTGGACGAACTTGGCCCCCTTGTCACAATATTTCCGGGCCATTTCCAGAATATGTTCCAGTTTTTGGATGTCCCTGTCGGTTGCCCTTTGGGCGGCGAGAGCGGTTATATCCCCTTCCACCCCTTTACGGAATTCTGCCAGATGTTCTAACGAGATCTTCTTAGATCGAATCAAGAGCGCCAGGGTTTCTCCCAACTTATCTGTAGAAACGTCTCTGACAACCGCTCCTCCACCCACCCCAAGCTTGATTTCTATCAGGCCCTTTTGCTCAAGGACGCGAAGGGCCTCACGAAGGGTTCCCCTGCTTACCTCGAACATTTTTCTCAGATCCCTTTCTGATGGAAGGATATCACCAGGCTTCAATCTGCCTGAAAGAATTTGGTCCTGGATCTGGTCCACCACATCCTGAAAAATCCTGATCTGTTTTGCAGGCTTAAACATAAAACAGGTTTCTCGTATCACATAAACAATTTTAAGTTTTTAGAGAGATGCTCAAATTTTACTCTCCCTTTTATTGCCTCTTGACTTTACATTATAATGGTTATACCATTACGAAGCCTTTGTCAAGGGTTAAGTGGGGGGTTGAATTTTACCTTGAGTATGAGTGCAGTTAAGAGAAAGGGGGTTAGCCAAGCTGCTGGGATGTGACTTGAGAATTTTCAGTGGGCCTTTTTAAATGAGGGATGGACGGTTTTTAAATTGGATAAAAAACAAAGTGAAAGGGTGGATATGCTATAAACTATAGGCTTTAAAGGCCCTTTTTTACCAGAGGAGGGGATTGTGGAACGCATAAAGGTAGAAAAAATAAATACGCTTTCATATAAAAGGCCGATCATTCAGAAAGGCTATGCGAACCAGACGCTTCATGTCGATATTTCTCAATCAAAGGTTACCATCAAGCCGGTCACCGATACAATGAAAGAAATCTTTATCGGGGGTAAGGGGTTTGACTTGTGGCTGCTGTGGCACGCAATTAAAGACACGACAAAATGGAATGATCCCGAAAATGAGATTTGTATTTCTTCAGGGCCCCTTGGCGGAACGCCCATTTACCCCGGGGCAGGTAAAAGTATCGTGACTTCCGTTTCCCCCACGACAGGCTCTGTGATGGATTCTAATGTCGGGGGATATTTTGGCCCCTATCTGAAATTTTGTGGGTTTGATGCCCTGGAAGTTCAGGGGAAGTTTCCTGCGAGGGATTTAATTATTCTTATTGATGGCATGGAAGAGGAAATACAATTACTCAGGGTAGAAGGATTGTCGGATTACTCTTCGGAGATTACCGAAACCTTGACGAGGTTTTTTGGGAAGGGCAATCCGAGAAGTATTTCCGTTGTTTCAACAGGGCCTGGCGCGAAACACTCCCTGATTGGATCGCTAAATTTTTCCTGGTATGACCCCAAGCGTAAGCATACAAGGTACAAACAGGCGGCAAGGGGGGGGATCGGAAGTGTGTTTGCGGATAAAGGCTTAAAAGCTATCGTGGCACGATGGGAGTCTGCAACCCTGGAAACGAACAACCCGGCAGATATTTCGTTGTTGAAGAAGGTTGCGAAAGAGCATTCAAAAGAGGTTGTTGCGCTTGACCCAAAGCAGAATGAAATGTCCACTGTGGGAACGGCCCATCTCGTTGACATTATGAATGAGTTTGATTTGCTGCCCACAAAAAATTATAGATTCGGACAGCACCCAGAGGCATTGAATATTGGGCAAGAAGTTTTCAGGAGACTGTTTGACCCTGGTTTTGACGGGTGCTGGATAGGATGTACGGTATCCTGCGCCCATTGTGTTCGGGAGTTTGTCCCTCTAACAGGTCCCTTCCGGGGGCAGAAGGTCCTTGTAGATGGGCCCGAATATGAAACGCTGGCGGGATGCGGGTCGAATATTGGTGTTTTTGATCCCCATACGGTCCTGGAGATGAATTTTTACTGTGATACCTATGGCCTTGACACCATTTCCGTGGGGACGGGGATGGCGTTTGTAATGGAATGTTTTGAGATGGGGTTGATTAACAAAAAGAATACCGGTGGATTGGAGCTTTCTTTTGGCAATCGGGCAAGCGCCCTGGAGCTTGTTCATCAAATAGCCGAGGGCAGGGATTTTGGGAAAGTCGTCGGACAGGGTGTCCGCAGGATGAAGGAGATATTTTTTAGGGAATATGGCGCGGATTACAGTCTCATGCAGGATATCGGGATGGAGGCAAAAGGCCTTGAATTTTCTGAATATGTGACGAAAGAGTCGTTGGCGCAACAGGGGGGATATGGATTGGCTCTTAAAGGGCCTCAGCACGATGAGGCGTGGCTCATTTTTTTAGATATGGTTGAAAACCTGATGCCGAGCTTTGAACAAAAAGCAGAGGCCCTACACTGGTTTCCCATGTTCCGGACATGGTTTGGGCTGTGTGGACTCTGTAAACTTCCCTGGAATGATATTGTGCCGGATGACAATAGTGAGTCCGAAGAACCGGCAAAGGTCTTAAAACACGTCAACTGGTATGCCCAGTTCTTCAGTGCCGTTACGGGCCGGCATGTTTCGGGTGACGATCTAGTCCGGATGAGTGAAACAGTTTATAATTTTCAGCGGATTTTCAACCTCCGAATGGGTTTTGGACGGAGGAAACATGATGATATCCCTTACAGGGCAATGGGGCCTGTGACAGTTGAGGAGTATGAGTCGAGAAAGGAACGGTATGATAGCCAGCTCAAAGAGGAACACAAGGTTGACGTCTCAGGTATGACAACCGAGGAAAAAATGAAGCTTCTGCGAAAATTTAGAGAGGAGAAATATGAAATGCTTAAAGACGCTGTCTATGAACGCCGCGGCTGGACGTCAGATGGAATTCCAACATTAGAAACAGCTAAACGTTTAAGGATTGATTTCCCAGAAGTGCTGGAGGTTTTAGAGAAGGCCTAAGATCATAAAGGAGGTAGTTGTACGTCCTTAAGACTGTTGGATGGGTATTCCGTAGTAGCGTTCCTCTTGGATAGCCAACGGGTCAGGACATTTCAATCAGGGATCCCAAACCTAATTTCTCAGCCCTTTTTAATATTACCGCAGCGGCGGCCGCATCCTGAACTGCCAAGCCGACGGTCTTAAAAAGGGTTATTTCTTTCTGATTTTGCCTTCCCGGTCTCTGGCCATTGATGATGTCACCTAATTCCTCATCGATATGTGCGTTGGTTTTGATAAGGTCACCGGCTTCTGCCATGCATGCCTCTCTGGAGTCAACAATAATTCTGGCACGTGCAATAGTGGCTTCATCGATTTCCTGCATATCCGGGGTAAAGGCCCCGATGGCTGTAATATGGGTTCCCGGCTTCAGGTCATTTCCATCGAACAGGGGCGTTTTGCTGGTTGTGGCGGTTACAATGATATCGGCACTCTGAATAGCATCCTTTAAAGGTGGCTGGACTCTGATTATTGGGGGATTGGGCCACGGCTGCATCTCTCTTG
>JALTEW010000479.1 GCA_027073795.1 bacterium
GTAAGAGTCCCCTACACGGGAGACCCTGAATCATTCCGTAAGGTTGTGGAAGGCTGTGATGCTCCGGTCGTCACGACAGGCGGAACGATGATTCAATCGGACCGCGCCGTGTTGGAAATGGTTTATGGGGCAATACAGGCGGGGGCAAGCGGCGTTTCCATAGGACGGAATGTTTTCCAGCGTAAAGACCCTTCAAGCATGGTGACAGCCCTTGCTATGATCGTGCATGATGGTACGGATGTGGCAACTGCCATGAATGTTTTGAAGTCGGAAACAACAACAGCAGAAGTGGAAAGACGGTTATCCGTGCCGTGTTGAGAATGATCAACTGGGTCAGGCCTGGCAGACCTTCTTGCCGCCGGGCCTGACCTCAGTATTCCTCCTGCACGTTTCTCACCGCCTCGTTGCGCTGAGCTGTTAAGGAATTGGAGGCAAGACATACAAGTGCGCTTACGGGCCTACCTTTTTTATTCCGGTATTTTGTCTACTGCTTCATATTTTGCGAGAAGGTCATCCTCGGTAAGCAGAATATAATTCTCACCGTTCAATTTAACCTCTGTTCCGCCGAATTCCTTATAGATAACATTATCGCCCACAGCCACTTCTTCAGTAGCGTCGCTTGCTACAGCTATAACCTCTCCTTCGCGGAGCTTCTCTCTTGCTGTCTCCGGAAGATAGATGCCCCCCTCTGTTTTTTCCTTAGCCTCAGAAGGCTTTACTACAATTCGCCCGTTGATTGGCCGTAACTTCATAACGATTCCTCCTTTCTATTTATCCCAAAAGTAATGCGTCAATTTTTGGTTTGTCAAAACCTACTATCAGGTGCCCGTCAATATCAATTTGGGGCACAGCCATCTGTTTGCTGCGTTGAACCAGCTTCCTCGCTTCATTCTGATTGGCCGATACATCTATTTCTCTGAAATGAACTCCTATGCGCCTTAGATAAGACTTTGCCGCTCCGCACGCAGGACAGCCCGGTCCTGTATATACAACGACACGGTGAGAGACCTCTTTCCCATCCGCTCTATATCGTGAATACTGCGCTCCTAAAAAAACGTTGGCATAAAATCGCGCACTTTCCACTCCTTCAACACTTCTTGTTACCTTGCCCTCTTTTAAGGCGAGGACCGTAGGAACGTTTTTAACTCCAAACTGCTTATGTACCCCTTTTACTTTTTCAACGTCAACCATATAGATAGGAACTTTCTCATTTTCCTTGCTAAACTGTTCCAGTTCATTTAATGCCCGTTTCGCAGCCTGAGAAAATCCCCCATAAAATCCAAGTACAAGAAAATCTTTATTCTTTTCCTGTACCTGTTTCAAATGGTTTTCATCTTTTACCCATGAAATCATCCTTTGTCCCCTCCTTCATAACAACTTTCATAATTCTACTTCACGCTTAATAAATTTAAGCGCTTCATCTGCAAAGTCAACTCCAATTTTAAAATGGGCGGTTTTTTCATGTGAGTTGAGGTCAGGCCTGGTGGGGGAGTGTTTTGGTCATCGACCCTCGAGGTGTCACACGTGAATTTTTTGGTCCAGCCCTCCCGGGCGAGCCTTTCATGATGGGTCAGCATTTTCCCCTCCGACACTTTATTCCTCCTGTTTTTCTACGCGACCGAGGGACTGAGCAACAGACTTGACGGTTTCTTCCCGAATCGATTTTACCACCTTTTTCTTTAATTCCAAAAACATGGGTGTCATCTTGATGTCTGGGGAGCGGGGATGGGAGACGTCGACTTTTATCTCTTCCTTGATCCGGCCGGGTCGCGCCGTCATGATATAGACCACGTCCCCGAGGAAGATGGCTTCATCGATGTCATGTGTCACAAAAAGGACGGTCATCTTTGTTTCCTCCATGAGCTGGAGGAGAAGTTCCTGCATGAGAACGCGGGTTTGGGCGTCGAGGGCGCCGAAAGGCTCATCCAAAAGAAGAATTTCCGGGTTGTTCGCCATGGCCCGGGCGATGGCAACCCGCTGTTTCATCCCGCCGGAGAGCGCCTTGGGGTAGTACGCGTCAAAACCGGTGAGCCCCACCTTATCAAGATAGTAAGCAACAGTCTCGTCGATTTCACCTTTTGGGGCCTTTTTCAGCCGGAGGCCGAAGGCGATGTTCTCCTTGACGGTCAGCCAAGGGTAGAGGGTGTAGGACTGAAAAACCATGCCCCGATCTGCCCCGGGTTCCCGGGTTTCCCTTCCATCCAAGAGCACCCTGCCTGAAGAAGGCCTTTCCAGCCCCGCGACGATTTTGAGAAGGGTCGATTTCCCACAACCGGAGGTGCCAACGATGGTGACGAATTCCGAGGTTTCTACATAAGCGGACACGTCTTCCAGTGCGACAATCTCCTCGTTTTTTGAGGTGATGAATCGTTTGGTGACGTCCTCGATGATGAGTTTCTTTTCCGCCATTATACGGAGGCCTTTTCCGACCAGGGCAGCAGCCAGAGCGTGAGGTATTTAAAGGATTGGTCCGTAACAAGGCCCAAAAGCCCGATGACAAACAGGCCAACAAAGATGACATCCGTCTGCATGCCTCGCATGGCCTGGAGGATCATGTAGCCCAGCCCCTTTTCTGCTGAAACCAGCTCCGCCACGATCAGGTAGGTCCAAGCCCAGCCCATGGTGATGCGGAGGTTATCCATGATGCCAGGGAGAGAGGCAGGGATGAGCACGTGCAGCGTTACATCCCGTTTCCTTGCCCCAAGGGTATAAGCAACCTGGAGGAGCTCTTTCGGGACGTTGGCGGAAACATCGGCGATCAGGAAGGTTAACTGGAAAAGGGTGCCAAGGAAAATCACCGCAATCTTTTCCACGTCCCCTATCCCGATCCACAGGATAAGAAGGGGAATCATGGCGCTGACAGGGAGGTAGCGGACGAAGTTTATAACGGGTTCAATCAGGGCCTCTACAAACTTAAAGCTTCCCATCAGAATGCCGGCGGGAACCGCTAAAATCGCCGCAAAGACGAAGCCCAGGACCACTACGTAAAGGCTTGTCCAAATGTGAGGAAAGATTTCACCGGAGGCAAAGAGATGATAGCCGGTTTTGAAGAGGCTTGAAGGGGAAGGGAGGAACATGGCGTCCACGATCCCCCCGTATGTCAGGATGACCCAGAGAAGGAGGATGGCAAACACAGAAGTAGCGGTTAATCCTAAGTATACGCGTCGCCGGATGGCCTCTTTGGGTTTTAGGAAGTCCTGTTCCGTCCATCGACGCTGACTTGTTTCAGTCTGGGATTTGATTAAGGTAATTTCTTCCGTTTCCGTACGGGCTTCCATGGATGTTTTACCTAACCGAATTGCTGCGGGGTGTCAAGAATGATGGTCTGTCAGGATGAAGGTAACAATATAAAAGGGATACAATTTCCATCCGATAGCACAGGGAGGAAAGGGATAAAAAAACAATAATCGTTTTAGTGGTTATTGGATTCGTGTTTTTTAAAACGTCGTTTGTGTCTTTCCCTATGTCATTAATTGTTCTTATGCAACCATAAAATTTTCTTACTTGCTAATGGCCTGAGTTTGTTGTATAAATGTAAAAACTAAGGGAAGGAGGGGTAAAAATGAAGAAGACAGCAATCATTTTACTGGTAATTGGTCTATTGTTTTTTATCGGAAATGGCGTTTGTCAGGCCGCCAAGCCCATTGTCATCGGGTGCCCCCTGTCCACCGGTTTTCTGTATGGATGGGACGCGGAACGGGCCATCAAACTGGCGGTGCAGGAGATCAACGCCAGGGGGGGTGTCAAGGTCGGCAAGACAAAACGTCCCTTTAAGGTGGAGGTCATCGACACCCGTGATCTGGAGCCCGGTGTTCCAGTCAGCGAGGCCCTTATGGCAGTTGAGAAACTTATCCTGGAGAAGAAGGCGGATTTTATTATTGGGGGTCCTATACGCTCCGAGGCTGCCTTGGCCGCGATGGATTTACTCAGGAAATATAAAAAGATAAGTATCTTAACGACGGGGGCCCTGACTCCGAAATACCATGCGCGGGTTGCCAAATATTATAATAAATACAAGTATTGTTTCCGGATTACGAGCGATGCCAAGCAGATGGTCATGGATATGATTGCAGTTTTCATGAAGATTAAGAAGGAACACGCCTTCAAAAGGGTGTATATCATGGTTCAGGATGTGGCCCATGCCCGTGCGGGGGGGAAGATTATGGGGAAACTCCTTGCCAAGAAGGGGTGGGAGGTTGTCGGTCAACAGGTTTATCCCACCGGGACCACCGACTACTCCGTGGGCCTGATGGATGCGAAGAAAAAGGGTGCTCAGGTGCTGCTTGTCTGGATGGATATGCCTGAAAGCTCCATTTTGTTGAAACAGTGGGCGGATATGAAGATCAAATGCCTCCCCTTCGGGTTTATCTGTGCCATGGAGCAGCCGGGGGCCTGGAAGGCGACAGGCGGCAAGTGCGAGTATACCATGGTTGATCCGGTTAATGGGGGGAACGTTCCTGCCAAGATTACCCCATGGACCATGAAGTTTGTCAATGCCTACAAAAAGATGTGGAAGATTGAACCGGAGGGATACGGCACCTCCTCGAGCTACATGGCGGTATACGTGTTGAAGGATGCCATCGAAAAGGCTGGGACGCTCGATTCCGACAAGGTGATTAAGGCCCTTGAAGATACCGATATCATGGGTGTCTATGGGAGAATCAGGTTTGATAAGAAGAGCCACCAGGTGATTGCCAGCACGGACCCGAAGAAGGGTGCCGTGACCTGTATCTTCCAGTGGCAGGCTGGGAAACGGGTTCAGGTATATCCTCCCTTAGTGGCGGAAGGCCCGATCAAGCTCCCACCCTGGATGAAATAGACAGGGGGGAAGAGCCGATTGGAAATCCTCCTTTACGGGGTTATCAACAGCATTTCGCTCGCCTTGATGGCCCTGGGGTTTACGCTTGTCTATGGCATCAGCAGGGTCCCAAACTTCGCGCACGGGGCCCTGTATGTCTTTGCGGGATTTATGACCTGGATTGTGCTCAATAAGCTGGGACTTCCCTACCCCGTGGCGATCGTTTTAGCTCTATTGCTTTCGGCGCTCTTGGGGGCACTGATTTCTATGGGTGTTTTGGTGCGTATTCGCGGGATGGAGATGTCGGAGGTCATCGCCACCTACGCCCTCGGCGTGGCCATTTTAGAGGGGTTCCGCTGGGCGGGGTTCAAGGGCACGACCTATA
>JALTEW010000480.1:0-1996 GCA_027073795.1 bacterium
GGGATGGGAAAACCCACTATACCCACAGTCAGGGTATCCTTCCGCTTAGGGAAGCCATTTGTGAAGATTACGCCAGGCGATACGGGGTTTCCGTTGAACCGGAGCAAATCATCGTTACGTCAGGTACCTCACCGGCTCTTCTCATGATTTTTGCCGCCATGCTTGATCCGGGTGATGAGATAATCATGACCAATCCATACTATCCCTGTTACGCAAATATGGTGACCTTCATCGGTGGGACCCCGCGACTTATCCCCGTTTCGGCGGAGGAAGACTTTCAACTTACACCTGAAAAAGTAAAAAATAACCTGTCTTTAAAAACAAAGGCCATTCTTATTAACTCTCCGGCCAATCCAACCGGCATGTGCCTGGACCCCTCTCTTATGAAAACCATCGTCGATTTTGGTGTTCCCGTAATCTCGGATGAGATCTACCATGGCATTCGCTACGAGGGGACCGACCCGTCCATTCTGGAATTCACCGATGATGCCTTTGTTATTAATGGGTTTTCAAAGCGTTACGCCATGACGGGGTGGCGTCTCGGATACCTGATCGCACCTAGGGGATGGATTCCGACCCTCAGAAAAATACAGCAGAATTTTTTTATTTCCGCGGCCGACTTTGTCCAGTGGGCGGGCCTGACTGCGTTAAAAGAAGCGGATGAGGATGTTAAAGAGATGGTCCGAATCTATCGTGAAAGACGGGATTACCTCTACCCCGCCTTGAAAAGCCTGGGGTTTGAAATCCTTAAGCCCCCTGCAGGCGCCTTTTACCTCTTTGCAAAATGCCGGAGGTTTTCACATAATGCCTATGAATTCGCCTTTGAAATCCTGGAGAATGCTCACGTCGGCATCACGCCCGGGATCGATTTTGGCTCCATGGGTGAGGGACATGTCCGCTTTTCCTACGCCAATTCCCTCGAAAACATCAAAGAGGGCGTGGCGCGAATTCGCCGTTATCTTGAAAAACGGGGCGTCAGACGGTAAGCGTCCTCAGAGCCGAAAACGGGGTGGGGCCTGCGCATAAATTCTCCGGGTTCCATTGTAAAACGTTGCCTTCCATGCTATAAAGTTGCAGATTTTAGGCACTTAAGAGGAGTCGTTTTGGACCGTTTGAAGGGAAAGAAGATTCTCATCGCCGTAACGGGGGGGATCGCTGCCTATAAAATCCCGGAACTAATCCGCCTGTTTGTTAAATCCGGATGTGATGTTCGGGTGGCTGTTTCTGAAAACGCTTGTAAATTTGTTCAACCCCTGACACTTGAAACGCTCACCGGGCATTCCGTTCTGATAGACGATTTTACACTTTTAAAACAGAGTCAGATTCCCCATATCGAGGCAACTGCCTGGTGCGACCTTTTAATCGTCGCCCCGGCCACGGGCAACATCATTGGCAAGGCTGCTGCAGGGATCGCTGATGATCTCGTCAGCACGATTCTCATGGCTACATCCCAGAGGCCTGTGCTTTTCGCCCCGGCCATGAATTCAAGGATGTACCTGAATCCCATTGTTAGACGCAATGTATCAACCTTGAAGGAAACAGGTTATTATTTTATCGGGCCCGACGAGGGTGAGATGGCATGCGGAGAAGAGGGGATTGGACGACTTACGGATTTAACTTGCATCGTGGAAAAGGTGAAGGATATTTTTACGGAGAAGGATTTCCATGATAAAACAATCCTTATCTCAGCTGGGCCCACGCAGGAACCTATCGACCCTGTACGTTTCATTACCAACCGCTCCAGCGGAAAAATGGGCTTTGCCATCGCGTGGGCCGCAAAGAGACGGGGGGGAAGGGTCATTCTCATCAGCGGCCCGACACGCCTTTCGGTGCCCAGGGAAGGGATTACCCTGATCCGTGTCAGAACTGCCCTGGAGATGGAAAGGGAAATCATGGAACATTTTTCCTATTCCGATATTGTCATCATGGCAGCGGCGGTTGCGGACTACCGGACGGATACCCCTTTCCCAAACAAATTGAAGAAATCAGACAAGGC
>JALTEW010000480.1:2006-15655 GCA_027073795.1 bacterium
AGGCCTTTCAACTGGAACTTGTGAGAAACCCGGATATTCTTCAAAAACTTGGAAAGAAAAAGGCGCATCAAATCCTCGTAGGCTTCGCCGCTGAGACAGAGAATTTTGAAGAAAACGCCTTTCGAAAAATAAAGGATAAAAACCTTGATCTAATTGTTGTCAATGATGTCAGTCTTCCGGACGCAGGTTTCGAGGTCGATACGAACCGTATTATGCTTATTGACCGATACAGAAAAATCCGCAAATTTCCCCTTCAAAGCAAGGAAAACGCGGCAGATGCTATTCTTGACAAGATCATAAAAATAAAAAAGAAAACAAAAAAAATAACTGGGGATACATCATGAAAAAAACAAAAGAACTTGAAAAAAAACTCAAATTGATTCCGAAACCTGTCTGGGACCAGTTAAGTGCCCGGGAAAGAAAGTCGGCCCTGGCCTTTTGTAAGGGCTATAAATCTTTCCTTGATGCCTCTAAAACGGAGCGAGAGGTGGTCCGGAACGTTGTTTCCCTTTCTCAGAAGAAGGGTTTTCTTGAAACACCTTCAGAGGCATCCCTTCGATACCTGAAGACAAACCGGGACAAGAGTGTTGCCTTGGTTACTGTGGGCACAAAACCCTTGACTGAGGGGTTTCGTATCGTCATTTCTCATATCGATTCTCCAAGGCTCGATCTGAAACAGAACCCCCTTTATGAAGACGTGGATCTGACACTTCTTCGCACCCACTATTATGGCGGCATCAAAAAATACCAGTGGGTGGCCATCCCACTGGCCATCCACGGCACCATCATCAAGAAGGATGGCACGAAACTCAACCTGATCATTGGAGAAAACGACAAGGATCCTGTTTTTACTATTTGTGACCTCCTTCCCCATCTCTCACACAAAATTCAGGATTCCAAGAAGCTACAGGATGCCATCGTAGGGGAAAAGCTCACCATCCTTGCCGGAAGCATCCCCTTTCCTGACGAAGATGCCAAGGAAAGATTCAAACTGAATGTTCTCGACCTCCTCAACAAGCGATGGGGGCTTGTCGAAGAAGACTTTCTGAGCGCGGAGATTGAGGTGGTTCCGGCGTTTAAGACCCGGGATATCGGGTTTGATGAGAGTCTGATAGGGGGGTACGGGCAGGATGATCGGGTCTGTACCTATTGCACTCTGCAGGCAATTCTCTCACTTCAAGAGCAACCGGAATGGACGTCCATTGCCCTTTTTCTCGACAAGGAAGAAATCGGCAGTGATGGCAATACAGGTGCCAAATCCACTTTTCTTGAGCTTGTCGTCAGTGATCTCTTCCGCCTCACGGGGCAAACCCCCACCAGCGATGCACTTCGACAGGCCCTTTTCAATTCCAAGGCGATTTCGGCTGATGTTAATGGAGCCATTAACCCAAACTATCAGGATGTCCATGAAAAACAGAATGCTGCCAAAGTTGGGTACGGTGTTTGCCTGACAAAATTTACGGGATCAGGGGGTAAATACAATGCCAACGATGCAACAGCGGAATACGTGGGAGAAATAAGAAGGCTTTTCAACGAAAAAAAGGTCATCTGGCAAATGGCAGAGTTGGGAAAAGTTGATGAAGGGGGTGGCGGTACGATTGCGAAATACCTTGCCGAATACGGTATGGACATGATCGATTGCGGAACCGCGTTGCTGGGTATGCATTCCCCGTTCGAGGTAGCAAGTAAAATGGATGTTTATGAAACATACAAGGCCTATCGAGCCTTTTACGAAGGATAGGTAAAAAAATTTTGTTACTCAATATTGATTCGTTGCAACAAGGGATTATATTCTAAGCTGGGAGATCGAAAATGTCTGCAAAATATCAGCGAGACAACCGGACACTGGTATGGTTGAATCGCGAGATTGACTCGTTGATGCGGCGAATGTATGAACTACTGAACAAGGGAGAAGAAGAACAATTTGTAGAACTTCCCCTAGACATTTATGAAACGGGAGATTCGCTCGTGGTCATCATGGATATTCCAGGCGTTACAGAGAGGGATATCAGCATAACCGTGGAGGGTCAGTGGATGCTACTGGAAGGGAAAAAGGAGGATACCCATGACGACATCGAAGGAAAACTTCTTTATCACAGAATTGAGAGGCGTTTTGGAAGATTCCTTAGAAAAATCAGTATCCCTGAACAGTTCAACCCTGAACACGCAAAGGCTGAAATCCACAAGGGAACCTTGGTCCTGACCATCCCCTTGAAAGAAAGTATCCCACGTCGCATCGCCATCGTCAAGGACAAGGAGGAATAAATCCATTGAGTTTGAAAGATCCTGAATACATACTGAATCCAGACGAAAAAGAGAAAGAAGAAAAGGTACCAGAGGAAGAGGCACGTGAGGGGCAGTCAGAGGCCCCTTCTGTTGAAAAGCGAGGTGAAGATGTTGAGACATCCGAAACACCCGATCCTCCTGAAACGCACTCAGAAGAATCTTCCCCTAATCCTGGTGAAGATGAGGAAACGAAGGAACCGAAGACGGAGATTCCTGATGTTTTGCCTCTCCTGCCCGTCAGGGACATTGTCATTTATCCCTACATGATTATCCCTCTCTTCGTCGGCAGAGAAGCTTCCATCCAGTCAGTGGATGACGCCCTGTCTAAAAACAGACTTATTTTTCTGGCTGCACAGAAAAACATGACCGAGGAGGACCCCAAGCCGGAAGATGTCTACTCCGTTGGGACAGTCGCCACGATCATGCGCATGCTGAAACTTCCAGATGGGCGTATTAAAATCCTCGTGCAGGGCCTTACCAAGGGGAAAATCCTCGAATATATCCAGACCCGCCCCTATTACATGGTCAGGATTGAAAAGATAAAGGAAACCCCGGTTCCAGAGATTACCCTTGAAATTGAAGCCTTGATGCGAACGGTCAAGGAACAACTGGAGAAGATTGTTTCCTACGGCAAAATCCTATCTCCTGACTTGGTCGTTATCCTGGATAACATTGAAGACCCGGGAAGGTTGGCGGATCTCATCGCATCGAACCTTGGCCTCAGCGTGGACAAATCCCAGGAAATCCTTGAAATTCAGGATCCTATCCAGCGGCTCAAGCGGCTTAACGAGGTTTTAGGCAAGGAACTTGAGGTCCTTGGAATGCAAGCCAAGATCCAGTCCCAGGCCAAGGAAGAGATGACCAAGATGCAGCGGGAGTTTTTCTTGAGAGAGCAGCTTCGGGCCATTAAAAACGAGCTGGGGGAGGGTGACGAAAAGACAAAAGAAATCAATGAGTTCAAGGGGGCTATTGAAAAGGCCAAAATGCCCAAGGACGTGAAAGAGGAGGCGCTGAAGCAGCTTTCACGGCTGGATCAGATGCACCCTGACTCGGCAGAAGCTTCCATCATCCGCACCTATCTTGAATGGATGGTGGAACTCCCCTGGAAAAAGACCACCAAGGATAATCTTGACATCAAAAAGGCCAAGGAGGTCCTGGACGAAGACCACTATGACCTTGAAAAGATCAAGGAACGCATTCTGGAATACCTGAGTGTCAACAAGTTACGAAAAAAGCTGAAGGGACCTATCCTCTGCTTTGTGGGCCCTCCCGGCGTGGGGAAAACATCCCTTGGCAAATCCATCGCGCGGGCACTGGGGAGAAAGTTCGTTCGGATATCCCTCGGCGGCATGCGTGATGAGGCAGAAATCCGGGGGCACCGCCGTACCTACGTGGGTGCCCTGCCCGGCAGAATCATCCAGAGCATCAAACAGGCGGGGACTAAAAACCCCGTGTTCATGATGGACGAAATCGACAAAATCGGGATGGATTTTCGGGGAGACCCAGCATCTGCCCTGCTCGAGGTTCTGGACCCAGAGCAGAACAACGCCTTCAGCGACCATTATCTCAATGTTCCTTTTGACCTTTCCCAGGTGATGTTCATTACGACCGCCAACCTCATTGATCCCATTCCATCCGCCCTGAAAGACCGGATGGAGGTTTTGCAACTGTCCGGTTACACGGGCGAGGAAAAGCTCAAGATCGCCCGGAAATACCTGCTTCCCAGGCAGATTGAAGAAAACGGTATCACCAAGGACGACATAGAGATCTCGGATAAGGCAATCATGGAGATTATCCATCGTTACACGCGCGAAGCTGGCCTTCGAAACCTGGAAAGGGAAATTGCCAATATCTGTCGAAAGATAGCGAAGAAAATCGCCGAAGGGGATCATAAAGGCAAAACGAAGGTTACAAGCGCCAATCTCCACAAGTTTCTCGGTGTTCCCAAGTTCCTGGATGAAGAAGGAGTCCGTGAAAACCAGGTGGGTGTGACGACGGGCCTTGCCTGGACGCAATACGGGGGCGAAATTCTTCACGTTGAAGCTTCTATCATGAGGGGGAAAGGTCAGCTGACCCTGACGGGACAACTGGGTGATGTTATGAAGGAATCCGCTCAAGCCGCCTTGACCTACGCGAGGGCCAATGCCAAGCGCCTGGGTATCAAGGAAACGCTCTTCAAAGACCACGACATCCATATCCACGTCCCGGCGGGTGCCATTCCCAAAGATGGTCCTTCGGCCGGGGTCACCATGGCCACCTCTCTCATTTCGGCCCTGACGGTCATCCCCGTGAAGTGGGATACTGCCATGACAGGTGAGATCACCCTTCACGGAAGAATTCTACCTATCGGCGGGCTAAAAGAAAAACTCCTGGCGGCCATCCACGCCGGCATTAAAACGGTCATCATCCCCTTTGAAAACAAAAAGGATTTAATAGAACTTCCCAATCACATCAAGGGTAAACTCAAAATTATTCCGGTCAAAGAAATGGATGATATCCTGCCCATTGCCCTGGCTGAAGACGTCTTCAAAAAAACGCGCGCTCAAGCTCAACGGAAAGACAATGGGGAGCCATGAGGCGTGGAGAACAGGACATGGAGCGAGTTCGAGGTTATCCGCCACTTCTTCAGCGCCATCCAGAATCACCTGCCGGCGGGTGTCGTCACGGGAATTGGTGACGACGCCGCTGTTCTTTCGATTAAAAATACTCAACCCACGCTGATTACCCATGACATGATGGTGGAGGACGTCCATTTCAAGGCCTCATGGATGTCTCCCTTTGCACTCGCTCGAAAACTGACAAAGGTTAATGTCAGCGACATCGCGGCAATGGGGGGTACCCCGAATTACGCCCTCCTCTCCATTGCCCTGCCCGATACGCTTGCCCCCGGGTGGTTGGAAAGCTTTTCCGATGGCCTTCAGGTGACCTTCAGGGAGTTCAACCTTTCCCTCATTGGGGGGGACACTTCTCTCTCCCCCGGGCCTGTGATGGTGGCGATGACCCTTCTGGGAACATGTAAAGATGGATCGCCCCTTTTAAGACATACACCAAAGACTCATGAGACCATCTACGTGACCGGCACCCTGGGAGATGCCGCCCTCGGGCTTGCAATTCTGAACCGAGAGAAGGCACGCACCCTCCGATCAGAAAGTGATGTATTTTATCTCGTCCAGCGCCACCTGGACCCCTCGCCCCGCCTCAAAATAGGGCAGGAAATTGCTGCCAAACACCTTGCCACATCTATGATAGACATCAGCGACGGCCTCATCGCCGATCTGGGCCATCTTTTGGAAGAATCCCCCCTGGGGGCACAAATTCACTTTGAGGATATCCCCCTTTCGGCCGCTTTCACACATCTTGCTTCTCAGGTTCATTCATCCTCAGATACCCTTATCCTTTCCGGAGGGGAAGATTACGAATTGCTTTTTACCTCTCCATACAATGCGCAGCAGCTCGCCGATCATGCCCCTGAAATTGCATCACGGGTTACGGCAATCGGAGTTGTTACAGAAACGTCCGGCATAAAAGTCCTGAAAAACGGGAAACCAATCAAGCTGAAAACTGGTGGGTATCAGCATCAATTTTACCAGAAAGGATAGACATGAACAAAATCTTTATTCAGAACTTGCGTGAAAATCAGACCATCGATTCCCTTTTTCTTGCTCAGGAGAAACGTGTTATGGAAACGAGAAACGGGAAACCCTATCTGAGGATCCGGCTCCAGGATAAGACGGGTGAAATCGAAGGAAGGGTCTGGGAACAGGCCAACGAATATGCGCGGCATTTTAAGGCCAATGACTACGTTCGAGTGAAGGGAATTATTACCCAGTTCCAAGGGGAGCTTCAGGTTAATATCTCTTCCATCCACAAGGTTCTTCCGGAAAAGGTCGATCCCGAAGACTTCCTGCCAGTTGGCAAGAAGAATGTCGAAAAAATGCTTCAGTCCATAAGGGAAATCATTGGCAGCCTTCAGGACCCGGATTATAGGGCATTACTGAACACCTTTTTTGACGATGAAACCTTTGTAAAACAGTTTGCCCGCTCCCCCGCCGCCAAGTCGATGCATCACGCGTGGATTGGCGGGCTTTTGGAACATTCTCTTTCACTGGCCAAGATAGCGGAATGGGTCACGAAACACTATGTTGAAGAAGGTCTCCCCCTGAACCGTGATCTCCTGATAACGGGGGCTATTCTCCATGACATCGGGAAAATCCGGGAGCTTGCCAGCATGCCTTCATTCGAATACACAACCGAGGGAAAACTCATTGGGCACCTGGTCATAGGGGCTGAAATGATCGGGAACAGGGCGGCGACTATTCAAGGGTTCCCAGAAAAAAAACTCCTGCAAATTAAGCATCTCATTCTCAGCCATCATGGGGACTACGCCTTTGGTTCCCCGAAACTTCCCATGACACTGGAAGCCATTGCCTTGCACTTTATCGATAACCTGGATGCCAAGCTCATTGGGGTATATAACCACCTTCGGAAACATGCCTCTGATGACTCTGACTGGTCACCCTATCACCGCATTTATGGTCAGATGTTTTACGGCCCTGAAATACCTGGATTGGAAGAAGAGTCATAGCACCAATGCAACCGAAAAAGGCCAAGATTAGATGGCAGTATAGAATTAAAAATGAGAAATTGAGAATTCCTAACTCTGCATCCTTAATTTTCTCCTTTTGCATTTCTGCCAACCCTCCCCATGATCTTTAAAAGACTTCCCGTCTATGTCCGTTCCAGAATTACCTATCATGGAAGCCTTGTTCTGTTTCTTCTCCTTTTTCTGCTCGCGTTAGGCACCATTGGATACCGAATCATCGAGAGATGGAACTGGGTTGACTGTCTGTATATGACCATTATCACGATTACAACCGTGGGGTACAAGGAAATCGGTCCCCTGAGCCAACCCGGAAAGTTTTTCACTATGGGGCTTATCCTTTACAGCGTCATCATGGTGGCCTATGCTGTGGGATATTTCACCAAGCTTCTTGTGGAATCGGAAATCTTTCTCTTTTTTGGGAGGAAAAAATTGGAACGACATATTCAAGGTCTAAAAGACCACACCATTATCTGTGGGTTTGGGCGTATCGGAAGCTTTATCTGCCGCGAACTTCATCAAGCGGGAAAACCCTTCGTTATCATAGAAAACGCCCCGGAAATCATCACTGACATTGAGGATCATTCCTACCTTTATGTCCGCGGGGATGCCACAAGTGATGATACCCTGATACATGCGGGTATCAGAAGGGCAAAGGCGCTGGTCACCTCCGTCGAGACGGATGCCGATAACCTGTTTATCACCCTTACGGCAAGGGGCCTCAATCCGAATCTTTTCATCCTCTCACGCGCGGGGGATGAATCCACCGAAAAAAAACTCATCCTCGCAGGTGCCAGTAAGGTAGTCTCCCCCTACAAAATGGGCGCCTTACGCATGGCAAATATCCTTCTCCGGCCCGCTGTGGTTGATTTTGCGGAAACGGTTTTCCAGAAGAGGGGCCTGAATCTTCGGATCGAGGAATTTTCTATCTCATCCGCTTCGAAACTCATTGGGTCAACACTGAAAAACTCCAGGATGCGGGAGCGTTTCGGAGTTATTGTAGTTGCCGTTAAACGGTCTTCTGAAGAGATGATTTTTAATCCCTCTCCGGAAGAAACCCTCCACGCAGGGGATACCATCATCGTCCTTGGGGAACCCAAGAACCTTGAACGGCTTGAAAGATTATAACATAAATCGCCAAAAGGAGATAAACAAATGAACCAAGGTCCCTTTATCAATGCCCCTTTCGATATGCTTTATGAGCGGCTTGACCAGCTGTATGAAAAAGACCTCATGCCTGAAATCTATTTCGATGGAAACACGCTGGATACCTATACCTACAAGGAATACAGAACTGTTGCCAGCGGCCTCAAGGAGCAGGGTGTCCCGTGCACCTTTCACGCGCCCTTCGAGGATATCCGCCCCGCTTCTTTTGACAATAAAATCCGCAAGATAAGCGAAAAGCGCCTGCTCGACACCTGCCAGTTAGCGGAACTCTTTCATCCGGGAACCATTGTTTGCCATACAGGCTACTGGAAGTGGATTCATTATGAAAAGCTGGACGCCTGGCTTGCACGCTCTGTTGAAAGCTGGATGAAAATTTGCGAGGCCGCACAAAAAAATGGGACGCGCATCCTGCTGGAAAACGTCTTCGATGATTCCCCAGGCGTGTTGGAACGGCTGGTCAAAGAAATTGGTCCGGATAAGGTAGGGATTTGCCTGGATATCGGCCACTTGACCATTTTTACACAGTGCCCCTTCCAGGATTGGCTCGAATCCCTTGGCCCCTACATCAAAGAACTGCACCTCCACGATAATCACGGTGTTTTCGATGAGCATCTCGTGATGGGACGGGGAACCATTGATTTTAATCCCCTATTTCAGTATATCAAAGACCATGGGATGCGTCCCATCTATACCCTGGAGCAGCATAGGGAAGAAGATATTGAACCCAATCTTCGCGCCCTGCACAACTTTAGAGAGACATTTGGTGTATGAGACTCTATCCACTGATGGCAAATCTTGAGGCCCGCCAGGTCCTTATTGTAGGGGGTGGGGGAGTGGCAACCCGCAAGGTTCGGGCACTTATGGGAACTGGTGCCAATATGAGAGTTGTCAGCCCGGAATTTACCCGTGAAATCGCGTCTCTCGTCTCGGAAAAGAAGATTTCAGGGGAGAAACGTGCGTTTTCCGTGGACGATCTCCAAGGGTGTACCCTTGTATTTGCTGCCACAAATGCCCCTGACTTGAACGATTTCATCTCGGATGAAGCAATAAAAAGGGGAATTCCTGTCAACAATGTCACGAACCCTGGAAAATGCACCTTTTTTGTCCCGTCACAGATTGTCCGTGGAGACCTTATCTTCACCATCTCCACATCGGGGAAAAGCCCCGCTGCCGCCAAGTGGATGAGGAAAATGCTTGAAAAACAGATTGGGCCGGAATATGAAATGCTTATTGAATGGATGGGAATTTTGAGAAACAAGCTTGAACAGGAGGGGCTTTCTCCCGGGCAAATAGGGGGGATTACGGAATACCTGCTGGATCACGGTATCCTTGCGAAACTTAAAACGAGTGACACCCAGGGCGTTTTGGCAGTTCTCGAGAACGCGTTTCAGTCCATTCTCAAGGCACCCGTTCCTGAATCCCTTACATCCAGGTTAGGGGCAGGGTAGGAGGCGGCATGTATTTATATCTCACGATTCTTTCCATTGTCCTGTATGTCCTGAGTATGTTTTACGCGTTTGTCTATCTCTTGAGTCCCAAAGAGTTTTACATTAAATGGACCACCCGACTTCTCAGTGCGGGGTTTCTCACCCATACCCTGACCCTGGCCATAAGGTCTTACCAGGCAGGCCACTTTCCTATTACTAACCTTCATGAATCCCTTTCTTTCTTTGCATGGGCCTTGACGCTATTCATTCTCATCGTCCATAGGCGATACGGGATCTCTGTCCTATTTTCCTTTGCCACGCCCATCGTGGTTGTTTTTCTCGCCCTTAGCCTGTCCACTCCTACCGGACTGGTGCCTCTCGCCCCCGTCCTGAAAAGTATCTGGCTTCCTGTTCATGTCATTCTCGCCTTTCTGGGCGATGCCATTTTTGCCCTTACCTTTTGCGTCAGCATCATGTATCTTATCCAGGAACACCACATCAAAGAAAAGAAGATGGGTAAGATGATGAAATTGCTGCCCTCTCTTGCTTTGCTGGACCAGCTAAACTATCGTCTCCTGACCATTGGGTTTCCCCTGCTGACCCTTGGTATCATCACGGGGTCCATCTGGGCGGAATATGCGTGGGGCTCCTACTGGAGCTGGGACCCAAAGGAGACATGGTCTCTCATTACCTGGTTGGTTTACGCTGCCCTCCTTCACCAGCGCCTCACCGTAGGCTGGCGGGGCAGAAAGGCGGCCTGGGTTGCCATCATTGGCTTCGGCCTGATCTTATTTACCTTTCTGGGTGTTAACCTCCTTCTTTCCGGACTTCACAGCTACGGGCGCTGGTCATGAGAGACCTGATTACCGTTGTCGGGATGAACCATAAAACAGCCCCTGTGGAGCTGAGGGAGAGATTATCTTTCCAGGAACAGCAGCTCCCCCAGTCCTTTGAAAGGCTCCGGGGAATCAAAGGCATTAAGGAAAGTGCCATTCTTTCAACCTGCAACCGTGTTGAGGTCTACAGCGTGTTCAAGCCCCAAACCTCGAATATGGAAGATATCTATATCTTTTTATCAGACTTTCACCAGGTTCCTGTGCACGTCTTCAAACCCTGCGTTTACGAGTTTTCCGATGGCGGGGCTATTCGCCATATCTTCCGCGTTGCCTCAAGTCTTGATTCCATGGTTATAGGGGAGCCCCAGATTCTTGGCCAGTTCAAGGACGCCTATGGCCTCGCCACACAAAACAAGGCGACCGGAGTGATTTTGAATCGCCTTTTTCACAAGGCGTTTTCTGTCGCCAAGCGGGTGCGAACCGAAACCCGAATCGCCAATTCTGCTGTTTCTATCAGCTTCGCGGCGGTGGAACTGGCCAAAAAAATCTTCGACGATCTGTCCGCCTGCCGTGTCATGCTCATCGGAGCGGGAGAGATGTGTGAGCTGGCGGCCAAACATTTTATCAACGCCGGTATCTACGAGATATACATTACCAACCGCACCTATAACCGGGCCATTGCCCTTGCTGAGGATTTTGGGGGAGAGGCCATTCCGTTTGACACCTATAACGCCTTGTTTGAAAAAGTCGATATCGTCCTGACATCCACCGGCGCTACGGAACCGATTGTTACCGCCGAGGTTGTCTCCCAGGCCATGAAAAGGCGAAAAAATCGCCCCATGTTCTTCATTGACATCGCCGTTCCCAGGGATGTGGAAGAAAAGGTCCACACCCTTTCCAATGTCTACCTTTACGACATCGATGACCTCAAAGAAGTGGTTACCATCAACCAGAAAGAGCGAGAAAGGGAGGCGAGAAGAGCTGAAAAAATTATCGAGGAAGAGGTTGCACAATTCCTTCGCTGGATGGACAACCTTGAGGTCGTTCCCACCATTCGCCAGTTGAGAGAACGCGCCGATGACATCCGAAAAGCGGAACTCCAAAAAACCCTTTCAAAGCTGAAAGACCTTTCGGAAGATGATAGGGAGGCTATCAACCGCCTCACCCAGGCTATCGTCAATAAGCTCCTCCATGGCCCTTCCATCTTGTTAAAACAAACGGAAAAAAATGGGTCCGGCAGCCCTGTCGTCGAGATTGTGAGAAAGATGTTCCGCTTGGATGCACCTAACGACAAAGAACAACCGCCCACAAAGTAAAAAGTATACGAGCAGTATTTTCAAGGAGATACCATGAACAAAGCGCAAAAAATCGTTGACTTTCTCGGTTTGAAGCGGTCTGTTATTGCCCTTCTAACCATGGTCATCCTGGTAGGCCTGGGCGAGAAGATGGCCGAGCGTTTTCTTCCCATTTACCTGATGGCCCTGGGGGGAGGTGCCTATTCCATTGGGCTTTTAAATGGCATGGACAACCTTCTTGGAGCCCTGTATGCCTATCCCGGTGGTTATCTCAGCGACCGATTCGGTTACAAGCGCGCCCTCATCATCTTCAACATCATCGCCCTCATGGGTTACCTCATCGTGATATTCTTTCCCTACTGGATCGCCGTCATCATCGGGGCTGCCTTTTTCCTTTCATGGACCGCTATCTCACTCCCTGCCAGTATGAGCCTTGTCTCGAGCGTACTTCCCATGAACAAGCGAACCATGGGGGTTTCCCTTCACTCCCTCGTGCGCAGGGTTCCCATGGCCTTGGGCCCCATCCTGGGAGGTGCTTTGATCTCCATTTACGGGGTAAAGACCGGGATTCGCCTGGCGTTTATTGTCGCCTTTATCTTAGGCATTGTTTCCCTCATTGTGCAACAGCTCCTGATTGAAGACAAGCGGGTGGAGAAAAAGGCCGAAATCAGCCCCCTGAGGATGTTTTCCTTCATGGATACTTCGCTGAAATATCTTCTCGTCTCGGATATCCTCGTTCGATTCTGTGAACAGATTCCCTATGCCTTTGTTGTAGTCTGGTGTCTGAAGCGTGTGGGCATTACACCGGTGGACTTTGGAATCCTGACCGCAATTGAAATGGTTACGGCCATGCTGATCTACATTCCCGTTGCTTACTTTGCGGACAGGAGTTCGAAGAAGCCCTTCGTGGTGATTACCTTTCTTTTCTTCAGCGCCTTCCCCCTTGCCCTGACATTTTCCCGCACCTTAACAACCCTTGTTTTTGCATTTATCATCCGCGGGTTGAAGGAATTTGGGGAGCCGACGCGTAAGGCCCTCATCATGGACCTGGCACCCGAAGGGAAAAAGGCGGGTATTTTCGGCCTCTATTACCTCATCAGGGATGTTATCGTTTCGTTTGCCGCCTTTGGGGGAGCCTTCCTGTGGCAGATATCCCCACAGACAAATTTTATCGTGGCCTTTGGCTTTGGCCTGCTGGGGACCTTTATTTTTTGGAAATTTGGCAAGGACTTAAGGGGGATAGAAGACTGAGGGTGCCTTTTTTAAATAAGCCTTTCTATGTTCATATCCTCCAAGGCCAAGTTGTAGGAAAAAGGGGTTGTATGCCGGGGCTGTGCCAAAAGGGTAGGTAGGATTTCTTTTTTATTGTGAGAGTACTGTTAGTTTTTGGTGAAGCGTTGTTGAATTATCGGGGGAAGGTTTTTTTAGTTCAAAAGCGACATAAAGGAGACGCATTATGAACGACAAGGAATTTTCATTTCTTTCAGATACCTATCATGAATACGCTGTGGAAGAGTCAGAGAAACGCGCGTTGAATTTCTTTGAGGAAATGAAGCGACGGCGCACGGTTCGAGACTTTTCGAATAGGCCGGTACCACGAGATATCATAGAAAACTGCCTGCGTACAGCGGCAACCGCCCCCAGCGGGGCGAATTTACAACCATGGCATTTTGTGGTCATCAGCGATCCTTCAGTCAAAAACAAAATCCACGACGAGGCAGAAAAGGTCGAACGCGAATTTTATACCAGCAAGGTAACACTAAAATGGGTTAAGGCCCTGGAGACACTGCATACAGGGCCGAATAAGCCATTTCTAAAAACTGCCCCGTTTCTGATTGTTATATTTTCTAAACTTTATGGCCTCTTGCCAAGCGGCGAAAAGGTGAAATACTACTATGTCAAAGAATCTGTTGGTATTGCTACAGGTATGCTTATAACGGCTATTCACCATGCCGGACTTGTTTCATTGACCTACACGCCTTACAAAATGGGCTTTCTGAATAAAATTTTGTCGAGGCCTGCCAATGAGAAACCTTTT
>JALTEW010000481.1 GCA_027073795.1 bacterium
GGCATAGGGGGACGGGGGCCTGGGGAAACGAAGCTTGAAATCAATCGGCGTCGTGTCAGGGATCGCATCGCTTCCCTCGAGAGGGAGCTGAAACATCTGAAAACCGGGAGGGATTTAAGAAGGCGGAAGAGAAAGCGAAAGGGCCTGCCTATTATCTCGATTGTGGGATACACCAATGCAGGCAAATCTACCCTTCTTAATGCCTTGACAAACAGCCACGTTTTGGTAGAAGACAAACCGTTTGCTACACTGGATACGTCGAGTCGGCTGTTACGGTTCCCAAGAGACAGGAAGGTTGTGATTACCGATACGGTGGGGTTTATACGAGATCTCCCCAAAGACCTTCTTGGGGCTTTTATGAGTACGCTGGGTGAATTGCGGGATGCGGACCTTCTTCTCCACCTTGTGGATATCAGCCATCCTGAATTTGAACACCATATTCGAACCGTTGAGGAGATCCTGAGAGAGATTGGGGTCAATTCTATTCCATCATTGCTTGTTCTCAACAAGATTGATAAAATCCCTATGGAGGAAGTGATGAAATATTCCCGCATGCTTGATGCGATACCTGTATCCGCAATCGAACGAGAGACCCTGTTTCCCTTGATTGAAATGCTGGAACGGATGGTGTTTCATGAGGCACAAATTTCGACAAATAACCTACCTTATATCCAGGGTGCGAGATGAAAAAACATCGGGGGTTCTTCAAGAGATATTTTTTAGCGGGTTTTGCCGTGTTTGTTCCCATTGCCTTGACATTGTATATCATCAAGGTTGTTGTTTTAAAACTGGACGCTATTTTCCGGTTTGTTCCCCCCAGGTTTCAACCTGATACCTATCTTCCCTTTCATGTTCCAGGCCTCGGGTTGATAGCGACGCTCATCCTTATTCTTTTCGTGGGAGGGTTGGCTAAAAACATCCTTGGTAGAAGGCTTGTGAACTGGGTTCAATCTATTTTCAAGAATATTCCTTTGGTACGGGGGATTTATAATGCTATTTCACAGTTTATCGTGGCGCTCTTTTCGGACAAGAGCGATGTTTTCAGACAGGCGGCTCTGGTTGAATTTCCAAGGAAGGGGATTTACTCCCTGGGTTATATTGTGGGTGAGAGTGATTCTGAATTTTTCCCAGGGTTGGATAAGCGTTATGTCAAGATGTTTATTCCTACAACACCTAACATTACTACGGGATTTTTCGTGATCATACACAAGGATCAGGTGGTGCCACTGAGCGTCAATCCCCAGGAGGCGTTTAAAATCATCATTTCTGCCGGTGTTGTCACACCGGAAAAGAACAAGACAACGGTTTATGCACCCCCTGAATCCCCCTGATTTCTTCAAGGATATCCAGACCCTACAGAAGGCCTTTCCTGCGTATGAGCTCCGTGATGCACAGATCGAGATGGCGGAAGCGGTTCACGAGGTCATTCGTAAAGGTGGGCTCCTTTTTGCGGAGGCAGCTACGGGGACGGGCAAGACCCTCGCGTATCTTTTACCTGCCCTTTTATCGGGCAGACGTATCGTTGTTTCTACCGCAACTAAGACCCTTCAAGAACAAATTGTCAAGAAAGACCTTCCGCTTCTGGAAAGCCTTTTCAATCACGCTATTGATTATATCATGCTCAAAGGGCGCCAGAATTACCTGTGCAAACGACGGCTCTCGCGGTTCATGAAAAATCCCTTGTTTTCTTTCATGGAGGAAACCTCTCTTTACGAGCCCTTCTTGGAGTGGGCACGGCAAACGGAGAGTGGGGACAGGGAGGAATTAACAGATTTTCCGGAGCGGTTTGGGTTCTGGGAAGAGGTAAATTCAAAATCTGACCTCTGCATTGGCAGTAAATGCCCCTTTTTCAAGGAGTGCTTTGTTACACGGTTGAAGCGGGAGTCCGGAAAGGCGGATTTGCTGATTGTGAATCACCACCTTTTTTTCTCCGACTTGGCGCTCAGGCAAAAGGCCCCAGCCGAGGTATTGCCGGAGTACGATGGTGTCATCTTTGACGAGGCGCACCGCGTGGAATCGATTGCAACCCTCTTTTTCGGCTGGCAGTTCAGTCTTGGGCAAATGGAAGAACTAACCAGGGACCTGGAACGGTGGAGCAGTTCTGAAAAAATTGAATTGGCCGAAGAACTTGAACGGCTTACAAGGCAAACGATGAGATTCTTTTCCTTTTTTAACCCGGAGACGGAACGTTTTCGTCTTGACCTGGGGCAGTTTTCGGGGGAATGTCTGGAAAACGGGGAACGGATACGGGAAGGGCTTGGGCACCTTTCCCTGAAGATACAGGAAAGACAGTCAAAGGAACCATCCGGTGAGGGCGACGCGTTTCTCAAAAGGATAACAGAAATGAAAGACACGCTCGGTGTGTTCCTGGGGCCACAGGAACCAGCCTTTGTCTACTGGGGGGAAAAGAGGAAGAAAGGAATCGTTCTGCATGCCTCGCCGATAGAGATAGGGGAAATTTTGAGAGAATCCCTTCTCGCACGGGTTCGTTTTACCGTTTTTACATCTGCTACCCTTTCGGCGGCAGGAAGTTTTTCCTTTATTCGGGACAGGCTGGGGGCTCCGGAAACGGCGCGTACCTTGATTCTTCCTTCCCCTTTTGATTATAAGAACCGGGTAAGAATCTTTATCCCAAAATCCCTTCCCGTTCCGGGTACGAAGGAATATGAAGCAGCCCTGCCTGGCCTTGTTAGGGAAATTATTACCCTCAATGGGGGGAGGACACTGGCGCTTTTTACAAGTTACAGGCAGATGCGCAGGGTATACGAGCGCATCCAAAAATCCCTGCCGTATCCCGTTTTTTTACAAGGGAATCAGCCGAGGTCTGAACTCCTGAAGATGTTCAAAGGGAAGGAGGAAAGTGTGCTTTTCGCGACCGCGAGTTTTTGGGAGGGTGTGGATGTTCCAGGGAGTTCCCTGACGGCTGTCATTATAGACAAACTTCCATTTTTTGTCCCGGATGACCCGCTGGAGATGGCGAGAATGAAGGCGGTGGAAGAGAGAGGCGAGAATCCATTTTACCATTATCAGATTCCTCGTGCTGTGATTTCCCTGAAGCAGGGTCTGGGGCGGCTGATGCGTCACAAAAGGGACAGGGGAATTCTCGCTGTTCTCGATAGCAGAATATACAAACGTACCTATGGGAAAATCTTCTTAAAGAGCCTTCCACCGGCCAAGATCATCCATTCGCTTCGCGATTTAAAGGCGTTTGTCGAGAGCTCTGCCTGATTTTTCCACAAAGGCATAGGCGCTGTGGTTGTGAATGCTTTCGAAATTTTCCGCCTCCACGGTGAACCATGTGATGTTGCTATCTTTGGAGAGTTTCGAGGCAATTTCCCGCACGATATCCTCAACGAACATGGGATTGTCATATGCCTTTTCAGTAACGAATTTTTCATCGGGACGTTTCAGAATGGAGTAGACATCACAACTGGCCGAGCTTTCAACAAGATTAATAATATCTTCGATCCAGAAGAACCTTTTGAACCGGACATTGACTGTAACGATGCTTCGCTGATTGTGTGCCCCCCGATCAGAGATTTCACGGGAGCATGGGCACAGTGTCGTTACGGGAACCACGATGCCCACGTAGAAATCTTCTTTCTCATTGCTTGATCCGCAAAAGCGGCAGATATATTCCATTAGCCCTCTGGCACGGGTGACCGGGGCCTCTTTTTCGATAAAGTAGGGGAACTCGATTTCCAGATGGGCACTTTTTGCATTGAGGGTTTTTTTCATATCGTCGAGGATCTTTGAAAAGTTTCGGATGGCGATATCCCCCCGATAGGTGTTCAGGATTTCCACGAAGCGGCTCATATGGGTTCCCTTGAAATGCTGGGGCAGATCCACGTACATATTCACACTTGCCACGGTATGCTGGATGCCGTTTTTCTTGTCGCGCACAGTGATGGGGTAACGGATATTTTTGACCCCAACCTTTTTAATGCGGATGTTTCGGTTGTCTGGCAGACTTTGAATGTCTGCCAGGCCTTCTAACGGATTTTCGAGAGCGGATTGTTTCGTACTCATTTCATATACCCCGCGCAGGAGTCTCTTGATTCCCATGCGTTGACACGATAAACCGTGACGGGTTCTTTTGCAAGGGATTTTTCAATCTGCTGAAAGACATATCGTGCAATGGCCTCTGAAGATGGATTCTGGTCTTTAAAATAGGGAAGCGCATTGAGGTTCTGGTGGTCCAGCGTTTTTAAGACATCTTCCGTCAGGCGTTTGAGACGTGAGAAGTCCAAGGCCATGTTTCCCTCTCCCAGGTCCTCACGACGTACCATGACCTCTACCTTCCAGTTGTGGCCATGGAGCGCCTCGCATTTTCCATGATAGTCCCGAAGAAAATGAGCGGCTGAAAAGAACCGGGTGATTTTTATTTCATACATTGGGTTGTTCTCCTGAATAGGATTTGAAGTATTTTGTTCTAAGGGTTTTTACAGAGGATAATCTGGATATCCATAACATTGGTGCCGGTTGGCCCCGTTTTGATTAGGTATCCCAGCCGTTCGAGGAAGGGATATGAGTCGTTCCGAAGGAGGAAATCATGGGCGTTCAAATGTTGATCTCGGGCCTTCTGCAGCATGTCTCCATCGGCATACCCTCCCGCGGCGTCTGTGGGGCCGTCGGTTCCGTCCGTTCCCACACTGGCGATGAGAATGTTGTTGATTCCCCCGATCTCAAGCCCGGCCGCCAGCGCGAATTCCTGGTTGCGCCCCCCCCTTCCCTTTCCCTGAAGTGTGACGGTAGGCTCCCCTCCGGACAGGATGCAGGCTGGCGGTTTAATCGGTTGTCTGGAGGTGGTGAGCTGTTTTGCAATGGCGGCAAAGAATTTGGCGATTTCCCTGGCCTCTCCGCAGGCTCCGTGGGTCAGGATGAGGGGATGATACCCCAGTTCCTTTGCCTTTTTTGCGGCAGCGTTTAGGGCAATCTGATTTGAACCAATGAAACGATAGGAAACACGGTTAAACAGAGGGTCCAGGCTGTTAGGTGTCTCTTCGATTTTTCCTGCCGCCCCGTTTTTAAAGTGTTCAAGAACGTGGGGGGGGACCTTTTCCGTAACGTTATAGAATGAAAGGATGTTTAAAGCATCCTCAAAGGTTGTATCGTCTGGTGCAGTCGGTCCTGAGGCAATGGATGAAAGGTCATCTCCAATTACATCGGAAAGGAT
>JALTEW010000482.1 GCA_027073795.1 bacterium
GTATCAAGGACCTTCTTTCCCCCATCTTCGACAGTGATAGGCAGAAAGGGGATTCCTCCTGAAAAAACTCAATGCCATCATTAAAAGGGCTCAGTTATTGCCCGCCAAGGTCCTGGCGCTTTCCAGGTTTTACGGAACTCCTTCTCTTCACACAGAGCAGTGATTATCGGTTTCAGGAATGTAGTGTTTGCTGAGACAACATCTGCAAAGGACGCTGGAGCGTTATCCAGTTTGGATTTCCTAATGAATGCCCGCCACTGGGTCTCTTTCATGGGATCCTTGGCAAAAGAATCCTGAAGTACCGTTGGTGGGTTGGGTAAATTTGTTTCCTGATATTTATCAATCTGACGCTTGCAATTTCTTGATTTTCTGATATTCTTACAAGTAAGAAAACAAAGGAGACAAAACAATGGCTGATATTGCTACGACGCGTCTTTCCTCAAAAGGTCAAGTGGTCATCCCTGGGGACATTCGCAAAAAGCTGAATCTGAAAGAAGGAACCCGTTTCATCGTTCTGGGAGAAAAAGACGCCGTGATTCTGAAAAAGATTGCCCCGCCTTCGATGAAGGAATTTGACCGGCTTTTGGAAAAGGCCCGTAAGGCAGCGAAAGAGGTGGGGCTGGAACCTTCGGACGTTGACGCTCTCATCCAAGAGGCCCGCTCCGAAAAATGAGGGTGGTCGTTGACACAAATGTTCTCATCTCGGGCATCTTCTTTGGGGGTCCGCCTGGAGATATTATCGAACTTTGGAAATCAAAGAGGATCACTCCTGTTATATCGGAGCCCATCGTCTCCGAATATCTCAGGGTCGCGAGAGTGATACACGAAAAATATCCACGGATTGAAATTGACGCCCTCCTTGAAATGCTTATTATCAACGCCGAAATCGTAGACACCTCGGGTTTTACGGTTGACGCATGCGAAGATCCTGACGACAATAAGTTCCTTGAATGTGCGATGGCGGGAGAATGCCGGATTGTTATCTCAGGGGATAACCATTTATTGAAAGTTTCCAAGTATCAGAACATTCGCATCTTAACCCCCCGTGACTTCCTGGAAGAATACGGCCCTTTTTAAAATGCTCAGATGGAGTGCTTGGGTAGATTTAAATGATAGCCTCGAGATAGGGGCGCATGACTTTTGCCACTCGACATATTTTCGCAAAATGCAGCAGCTCATCCACATTTACGTTTCGTCGCTCACGATAAAAGCGAAGCGCTTCAATCACAGTATCCATGCCGATCCTGTTGCGGAACTTAAAACAGTCGGCCAGGGTCTTCTCGGGACTATAGACACGAACAGAAACGCCATCCAGCCGGTGAACTTCAATCCCCTCGGTAAAAGACTTTCCACCAAACCGGAATGTGCGTATCGGAGGAAAGTCCAGCCGTGGTTCTTCCGCGCCAGGAGGTAGCGCTATATGAACCTCGTGTGGAATCTGGGTCGTGAGATCGTGGAAAGCCAGCGCTGATATGAGGCAAATCACGCCATTGGGAATCCGTTTTGCCACGGTTACAAGATCCGGGTTTTCAAGGGGATTGCTTCCGGCAAGACGGTACACGCCTCTGCTGATCCTCTCAAGTTTCCCGGCGTCCCGCATGGCGTAAAGTGTCTGCGGGTGGATCCCCGCACGGAGGGCCTCTGCCGTTCGGAGTATGCCCCCATGTTGTTCGAAGGTGGCGATAGCCCGTCGAAATCTGTCTCCTCTTTTTTTTGTGTTTTGTTTATCCAAGATAATATTACCTATACATGTTTATTTTCACTCAATTCATATATCCTTTCGGCGAATTCTTCAATCAATTGCCGGACAGGAACAACGGCGAGATCGTTATCAAACCCACTATCGTCGTTCCAATGGACAGGCTGAAGGGGCTTGTGAAAGACTACGATGAGGGCTTTTTAAGGGAGTTGCTGAAAACCAAAGAGCTTTCTAAGGAGGAAGAAAAGGGTTTTCGATCTTTACTGCTGTACCCTTGTCGCGCTTGAATTGAGGCACAATGTCCGAAGGAAAATCCCGGAGAAAGAAAAAGGTTATGTACCATAAGCTACCTAACCTATTGAAATCATTGGCACGCCTGGAGGGATTCGAACCCCCGGCCTGCGGATTAGAAGTCCGCTGCTCTATCCAGCTGAGCTACAGGCGCGCGTCTACAATAATGATACATATCTTTGCGGGATTCGTCAATTCTGGTGGGCTTTAGATCAGAACGTCAGAATGACACAGGAATACAGTTATTTCTTGCTATTCTCTTGGCCCATCTTGTATAAATACCCCTTCACCTAAACCCTTTCACAGCTCCATGTGGGGAAATATGTTCTCATTGCTGCTTAACCAATAACTCAGACAAAATGGGAAAAGCGGTTGACTTTTGAAAAAAGTTTTAGTAAGTAATGACCATCTTCAAAAATCATCCAAGCTTTTTATGTTTTTAGGATCGGGCAGGAGGAAAGGGATTTTCTGAAATAGGTGTTTTTATCGTCCCCATATTTCTTTGAAAGTTATTACGGGTTTTTTTAGCGGTTCGGCTATCAGGAAAAAATTTTTGTTTGATTGATCATCCATGATGGAGTCTATTCTTTGAAATCATACAAGCGGAAGAGAAATTCACGGGGTTCAGGTTCCTTTTTGCCTAACAGGAACCATCATGAGTCTCCCGCAAACGCCTATCACAGCGAGCGGCATAGAATAGAGAAAAAGAACCGTCTTGGATACACCACTGGCACATGTGCCGCTGGAGCTGCCAAAGCCGCTACCATCTTCCTCTTAACGGGGGATTCCCCGGAAACTATCTCACTTCTTCTTCCAAGCGGAAAGAGGTTCTGGTTTCCTATCAAGGGGTGCAAAAAAGGCGACGGTATGGTAACAGCCCGCGCCTCCACGGTCGCGGCAGACCCCAACGCCCCGGAAGTCTGGGTACACATCCGCTACGAGGAAAACGCAAGTTACCAGAGCGGAACCCTTTCCTTTGCCATCCATGGCGGGAATGGTGTGGGCAAAGTTACAAAACCGGGCCTTCCGCTCGCAGTAGGGGACGACGCCATATTTCCGGAATCGCAGGATCTGATCCGTGAAAACCTCATGGAGCTCTCAAAATTCATGCATTTCGGCAGTATTTGTCAGCTCTCCTTAACCATCGAGGTCCCGGACGGGGACAAGCTCGCCCGTCAATCCCTGTCTTCCAAAATAGGTATCGAGGGAGGTGTTGCTATACAGGAAACCCCGGCACTGAGTCGAATGGCAACCCCGGAGGCGTGGCATCACTGGATCAACCAGGCCCTTACGATTGCCAGAGAGGTAGGAGTCACAGAAATCGTCCTTACTCCTGGTGCAAAGGGGGAGCGGTTTGCCAGGAAGATTTTTCCGGAGGCCCCTCCCGAATCCTTCGTCCTGACAGCGGATCATATCGAGCATGCCCTGCTTCAATCCAAGGCAATGGGATTCACCAAAATTTTCTATGTCAGCCATTTCTCTAAAATGCTGAAGGCCATGACGGGTAAAACAAGGATGAGCCCAAAGGCGTTCGTGACTTCTCTGATCCCCGTTTATCACCTTGCCTTGGTGGAAAAGCTTCCCGAAAACCTTCTTACCTCCTTAAATCAGTGCAAAACCCCCAGGGAAGGTCTCGACCTGCTGATACGTGAAAGCGCAAAAAACATCTTTTTCCGAATCTGCCAGCGAGCCCATCGAAACCTCGCACGTATTTTAGGCAACGAATCCCCGCTGGAGGTTATCCTTGTCTCATACGAAGGAGAAATTCTTTCCAGGTTCAAGACTGAAGAAAAGTTCGGCCGTCTCAATATCCAGGACCATCCTTTCGCACCTTCCATGAAACCCACACCCGTAGAGAGACCTTAAATTCCATGCATTCAGCCTCTTCCTTAAAAGGTGTTCTGATGGTTCAGGGTACAGGGTCCCACGTGGGGAAGAGCATCCTGGTCGCCGCGCTCTGCCGACACTTTGCAAGGCAGGGAATTCGCGTGGCGCCCTTCAAGGCCCAGAACATGGCATTGAACTCCTTCATAACACAAGAAGGGGGAGAAATCGGACGGGCTCAGGCCTTTCAGGCCTTTGCCGCCGGAATTACCCCTAGCATCGACATGAACCCCATCCTTCTCAAACCCTCGTCTGACACTGGTTCTCAGGTCATCGTCCATGGAAAGGTTATCGGGAACATGGATGCCCGCACCTACCACCATCAGAAAAGGAATTTAACAGGAAAGGTGGAGGAGAGCTTTCAAAGGCTGAAGAAGATCTATGACATCATTGTCATGGAGGGCGCCGGGAGCCCGGCGGAAATTAACCTCAAGGAGCGGGACCTCGTGAACATGGGGGCAGCAAGGATGGCAAATGCCCCCGTTCTCCTGGTGGGAGATATCGACAGGGGCGGGGTTTTTGCCTCCCTGTATGGAACCATAGCCCTGCTGGACAATGACGAGCGCCCCTTCTTGAAGGGAATGATTATCAACAAATTCAGAGGAGATGTCTCGCTCCTTGAACCGGGTTTGACCATGATCGAAGAAAAAACCGGCCTCCCCGTACTGGGTGTCATCCCCTATTTCCACGACCTGTATCTGCCGGAAGAAGACAGCGTGGGGTTGAAGGCCAGAATGGGTAATGCCGATGGAGCCCTCAAACTGGGGGTTATCCGTCTCCCTCACATCTCCAACTTCACCGACTTTGACGTCCTTTCCATGGAGCCAGACGTTTCTGTCATCTATGTGGGACCTGGAGACACACTGGACAACCTTGACGCCATCTTCATTCCTGGCAGTAAAAATTCATTGACGGATCTAAGCTATCTTCGCCAGAACGGCCTGGCGGGTGAAATCGTGGACTTCGCGTCAAGAGGCGGGACCGTTGTTGGGCTCTGCGGAGGTTACCAGATCCTCGGCAAGACCATCCGCGACCCGCATCACGTTGAATCAGGATTCACTACCCTGGAAGGCCTGGGGCTTCTCGATGTGGATACCACCCTGTCCCTTGAGAAAACCACCACATTAGATACCGCGCGTGCCATCGACGCCTATTCGGGCGCTTCTCTCGAAGGCTATGAAATCCACATGGGGATCACACGGCCCGGCCCACGGGCACATCCCCTTTTTGAAATTCTTGAGAGAAACCAGCACCCATGCACGGTGCCGGACGGGGC
>JALTEW010000483.1 GCA_027073795.1 bacterium
AACAGAAGACTGCTCCCCAAGATCAGGATGATTAGGATGTGGGCGAGAGATGATGTCATGAAAGAGGGTTTAAGTGTTGTCACTTAAGCTTCCCATGTATCTTCAAATTCAACCTTCAACCTTCAACTTTCAACCTTCAACCTAAATCTCTATTAATGAATTCATCTTATTTGCGAAGAGGTGGAAACCCAACCGGCCCTGCCCGGCAGGGTTGTTCTTGTTAGCTTTCTGACGGGAATGGTTTCCGGCGAGACGGCTTGTAAATCAAGAAGTCTCCGTGCGAGCGTGATAAGGGGTACAAAGGTGTAACCACGGGACTTCAAAGTTTTTAGAAGGATTTTCAGAAATCCAGTATAAGGTCCCCCCTCTACCTCGGCATGAAGCGCAATGACTGGCCAGGGAGATTCTGAGACGGCACCCATGATTTCGGAAACCCACTGTTCTTCACGGCTGATTCCCATGGTCAGAAGTTCTTCCAGGCACGGCCCGGTAGTAGGGATTTGCAAAGGGGAAGATTTGTTTTTATCATACGTCAGAAAGCAGGGATGTCCGTCACGCAGGTCGCTGGCGTAGGTAAGACTTAGCTTGCTCTCCGCTTCAAGAACCGTCTCCGTAATTTTCCACGATGGGGCGGCAACCGCCTGCGCGGGATGCTCAAGAATATTGATGTAGGCCTTTTGGGCCTGTTGGAATTGACGCTCAATTTCTTGAAGCGACATGGATGCGATATGATCCTGCCAGTAACGGTGGTCCCAGGCATGGATTCCACATTCGTGACCCTCAGTCTCGATCTGCCTAACAATTTCGGGAAACTTGGTAGCAATGGGGCGGGCAGGCAGGAGGGTTCCGGACAGGATGGTGCGAAGGCCATAAAGCCCCGGCGCCCGGGTCTTGACCATTTTTTTCAGAAATCCCTTTTGTCGGAAGATATTGTAGATGGCCTTGCCGGAATTGTCCGGGCCGAATGAGAGGAAAAAGCTTGACTTTACTGCTTCCTCCCTGAAGATCTCAAGCAACCGGGGAACGCCATCCCGCATCCCATCATGGGTATCCACGTCAACCTTCAGGGACAGAAGGCGTTGCCTAGAATCATCCATTACAAACTTCCCAGTTCTTCCGTTGCCTCGGTGTTGGGGATACCGCTGTAGAACTGGATGGTTTTTCTCAGCGCCTCGTCGATATCAGTTTTGGGCTCCCATTTTAGCAACTGCCTTGCCTGACGGATATCCGGAACCCGGTGTTGCATGTCCTCGTATTCCTTCCCGTAATACGCTTCAGCCGGGACCTCCTCTATCTTTGCCTTTTTTGCCTTGGTGCGCAGTGGCTCGAATTCCGCGAGAATCTCAACCATCCTTTGTGCCAGCTCCCGGATGGAGAGGTCGTTTTTCGGATTTCCCAGATTGAAGATCTGGCCGTCACAGAGGTTGCCTTCGTTTTTTATGATTTTCATCAAGGCGTCGATCCCATCGTCGATATAGGTAAAACTCCTCCGTTGTTTCCCGCCATTGACGAGGCGAATCGGTTCTTCACGGAGCAGGTGCCCCAGAAACTGGGTCACCACGCGGGAACTTCCCTCCTTGGGGGCATCAATCCGGTCCAGCCCGGGGCCGATCCAGTTGAAGGGGCGAATCAGGGTAAATTGTAATCCCCTGTCCCGGCCATAGGCCCAGATGACCCGGTCCATGAGTTGCTTGGCGCAGGCGTAGATCCAGCGCTGTTTCTGGATGGGGCCGTAAATTAGGGGGCTTGTCGCCTCTGAGAACTGATCGTCGGGGCACATTCCATACACCTCTGAGGTGGATGGAAAGATAACCCGTGTATGGTATTTTACACACTGGCGAATGACCCGCAGATTCTCTTCAAAATCCAATTCAAAAACGGTCAGGGGATCTTTCATGTAAGTCGCAGGAGTAGCAATGGCAACAAGGGGAAGGCAAACGTCACACTTCTTGATGTGGTATTCAATCCATTCTCGGTTGATGGCGATATCTCCTTCAAGGAAATGGAAATGGGGATGATCGAGCAGACTTCCAAGTTTATCTGTTGACAAGTCCATCCCGTAAAGTTCCCAGTCGGATTCAGAGAGAATCCGCCGGGTCAGATTACTGCCAATGAATCCATTGACGCCAAGAATAAGGATTTTCATGTGGGACTCCTATTTGACGGCTTTGATAAAAATTCGAAGCCTTAAGGCGGAAGGTGGAAGATCAAAGTCAGAAGGAAAAGATAAAAATCTTAAACCTGCCTTAAGGTTGAGAACTTGCTGGTCTTGAATTTGAAGTTTTTCACGTTGCCTTTTTGTCATGATTTTTTCGAGTCCACTCTGTGAATCTCGTGAGAGTCTTGCTTGCTGGTTTTAAGCGGGTTGGATTGATAGAACCTCTTATTATCCGAGCTTCCCATGAAGATGTCGCTGATGACATAGTTAGGGTGCCCCCGGACCTCCTGAAAGATACGACCAATATATTCCCCTAATAGGCCGAAGGCGATGAATTGACCCCCGATGAGGAGAAACAGGATGGCAAACAGGGTAAAGATACCTCCTACCGCCCAGGATGGGCCCAGGATGACACGCAGGATCAACAAGAGAATACCAAAGGAAATCCCAAGAAAGGCGATAAACGATCCCAGAAGAAACAACAGGCGCAGGGGTGCAAGAGAGAGGCTTGTCATAAGATCCAGTTGGAGGCTCAGGAGCTTCAGGAAGGAATATTTGGAGACTCCCCCCGTTCTCGGGGCGTGGGACACAGGGATTTCCACGGGGTTCTTAGCGTAGAGAGTGGCAAGCGCCGGGATAAAGATTCGATATTCCTTCTGCCTGGCAAGCTGCTTGGCGATTTCACGGGTATATCCTCTCAACATGCAGCCAAAATCTCTCAAGGAAACCCCTGAAATCTTTCGTGTCAGCCGGTTAACCACGTCGGAAGCAATCTTTCGAAAAACGGGGTCCTGCCTCCCTTCACGATAGGTGCCGACCAGGTCGTGACCTTTTTCAAAGGCGGCCACCAGCCTGGGAATTTCCTCAGGGGGGTTTTGAAGATCGGCGTCCAGGGTGATAATCCACCGCCCCTTTGCCTGCTCAAATCCCGCCATGACCGCGGCATGCTGGCCGAAATTTCGCGAGAAGGTGAGAATATGGAGTTCCGGGTGGGTTTCTTGCCAGGTTAAAAGAGTGTCGAGGGTCTCATCCGTGGAGCCGTCATCGATACAGATAACTTCGAAGGGGAGCCTTATCGTATGCAAGACAGAGAACAGACGTTGAAAGAGCGGAGGGATATTGATCGCCTCGTTCTTCATGGGAATAACAATGGACAAGTCAAGTTGGTAATTCACTTTGTTTATTATATCGATATTTTGTCTGTTAGGCAACGGTGACATGGTACGGGGATGTTAAATGTTATTTTCAGGTTTTCGCTCCTGGGTATGCCTTGAGCTTGGGAGGAAAGGCAGGTCTTTCTTATGGCCTTTTCCGGTCAATCGGTACAAAGCCACTTTGAAGTGGCGGGAATAGTCCTGCCCAGCGAGAAATTTAAGCCTTCCCTTTAGGCTTGAAGGTAGATTTTCCGTCTCCTCTTTTGGGATGACAAGCAGGGCATTAGGATTGACCTGGAAAAACCGGGCAAGCGCATCTGGGTCGTGGAACGTCTTGACATATTTTCCTGTGTCAAAAGGGATCATGGCACGGGTGAGCTCGTTTATTCTGTATCCGGCGACGGGCGTCTCACGGGTGACATAGGGAGCCATCTTATCTGTGAAACGATGGATATTTTTGACGGGTTCCATGATTCTCGTGGCCCCCTCGTGATAGGCGAGAAAGAGAAGAATCACCGTGGTAAAAAGGACGACGCAGGACGGTGCGGATCTTTTTTTCAGGGCCCGTAGGAACCTGTTTGCAAGAAAGAGAAAAGCAATAATTCCAAGCGGGACAATCAGCACAAGCATGGGCGTCAGCCGTTTGATCACGGGGGCCATATGGTATCCCTTGGGGCCGATACCTGTTAAAACAATAACGATGGACCCGGCAGCAACGCTTAAGGGGATGACAGCGAACATGGCAAGGAGAATCAGAAAGGTCCACCTTTCGAGGGTCGTGGTTGGGTGTTGCCGATGACAGACATGGGCAAACCAGCCACCGATACCAACGGCGAGCAGGGGATAGAGGGGAACAAGATAAAGGCCCCGTTTTGTCGCAGGCAGGCACAGAAGTAAAAATCCACCGGCAAACAGGAGTAATGCCGTAACAAACCCCCTTCGCGAATGTTCTTCAAGGGACTCTGGGGGATGAATCAAAAAAGCGAGGGTGGCGGGTAGGGCGATAATCCAGGGGATGAAATCCTGGGGAAGTTTCGCGAAGTAATAAAAGAAGGAATGCTTGTGTCCCCCTATATAATGACGGATGACAGACGGAAGCATCCGGCCGATGGTATTCTCCAGAAGATACTCCTGGATGGCCTGCTTGCCTCCCTTGTTGTAAAGGTCGATAATCCAGGGTGCCACAATCAGTAAAAACAGGAGAATTCCCACCCCAATCTGGGGGACAATCCGTTTGAATTCTCCGAAGTCGCGATAGATTAGGAGCGTTAAAACCGCTGGCCCTACGATCAGCCCGGGTCCTACCAATCCCTTGGACAGGAAGGCCAGCCCCGAAGCTACGGCCATCAGCTCATATCCGACCCACTTTCCCCTTGGTTTTTCGGAGGTATATCCCGTGAAAAACCCGTAATATCCCAGTGTCACAAAGAAAAACAGCGCGTTATCTACAAGGCACCGGTGAGAGATAACGGAAAATTCTGTCAGGGTGGCAAGGACGAGGGCGGCAAACACCCCGGCTTTCTCTCCCCCAATCCGTTTGCCGATGAGGTAGGTAAAAAGAAGGGTCAAAAAGCCGAACAGGGCAGAGGGGAGGCGAGCGCTTCCATCCGACACGCCAAAGAGCTCGTAGGAAGCGCTCATAACCCACCAGTACAGGGGGGGTTTTTCAAGAAAGGGGGTCTGGTTCAGGGTTGGCATGGCATACTGGTGGGTTAGCCACATCTCCCGGCCGATTTCCGCAACCCGTGGCTCGTCTGGTTTCCACAGGCTGTGCGAAAATATCCCGGAGATGGAAATAACCGCCAGTAAGATAACGAGTAAAAGCTTTACATG
>JALTEW010000484.1 GCA_027073795.1 bacterium
ACTTTGTAGATATCATGGGGGGGCGACAACATGTAAGCGCTTTGCCATCTTCCATCAAAATTGCCTCCATTGGCCCCATTACCTCACATACCTTGAGGGAATTCGGGTTGAAGGTGGATATTGAACCGCCTGTTTATACCATTGACGCCCTTATTACGGCCATCGAAGAGGCCGTCAATAGGGAATAGGTTTGAACTTACTCCGAATTAGGGGATTGACAAATCGCTCTATCAGGGCAGATAGGGGTTATTTTACTGAAGGAGACAGCTTTTTAGGCGAAGACTTATTGCCCTTCCTTATACCTTCAGATTTTTACCTTCTGTCTGCGTTCGATTCGAACATCCACTGCCTGGAGGCCCTTACCCCTCTCAAACAGCATAACAGGATTGATGTCCATCTGTTGGATGGCAGGGATATCTGTCATCAGGCGGGACAGCCGAAGAATGGTGTTGAGGAGGGCGTCCCGGTCCAGAGGTGGTTGTCCACGGTATCCTTCGAAGAGTTGGTGCCCCCTGAGCTCCTCGAGCATTTCCATGGCATCTGTCAGTGTCAGGGGGGCAATGCCTATTGCTGTATCCTTTAGGATTTCGGAAAAAATACCCCCCAGTCCCACCAGGATGACAGCGCCGAATGAGGGATCGCGCCGGGCGCCTAAGATTATCTCTGTCCCCCCTTTGACCATCTTTTGTATCAGGAATCCCATGCCGTTTTCCCGGTAAACGGGTGTCTTTCTGAGGGTATCAATGGCATTGGTCAGGGAGGTTTGCGAATCCACATTCAGGATAACCGCACCCACGTCTGTTTTGTGCACGGGGTGCTCCGTCATAATCTTGGCTGCCACGGGGTATCCTATCTTGTTGGCGGCTTCGGCAGCTTCTTCAGGGGTTTTCACTGCCTGATATGGGGCTACGGGAATTCCGTAGGCCCCAAGAATTTTAAATCCCTCATCCATATTCAGGGTACCACTTGGAAAGTCTTTACGATTGTCCATGATATGTAACACACTGGTTTTATCCACCAGAAGCTCTGGAACAGAGACAACTTCCCTGTATTTGTTTTTATAGTAGTCGCGTGAAACGGCCAGGGCCTCCATAGCATCTTCAGGCTCCGAGAAGACAGGAAAGGCGAACTGTTGACGTACCGCGGCAAGTTCGGTGTCATCTGTGTGGTATCGGAAGGCGATGGGTTTACGGTACTGGGAAGAAAGATGCATAATCGCCTCGATGAGGCGTCTGGAGGATGCCTTTTCCGTATCACTGATGGCCCCGTGCTGAAACATGATGCCGTCCACATCCCTGCGCTGGATGGTGTATTCAAGAATCTTCGTGTAAAGGTCGAAGTCAAAAAGGTCCCCCAGGTCAAGGGGATTGGTAGGATTGATGACCTTGGCGCGAAAGACCTCCCGAACCTTTTTCAGGAAGATTTCAGGGAAGGGGACCAGATTGAATCTGTGTTCCTCGGCCAGATCCGCTGCCACGATTGCAATGCCGCCGGAACGCGAGATGATTACGAGGTTATTGCCCCGCATGGGAGGCTGGGTGAAAATCATGGCGCTGTGCACGAACTGCCGGAAGTTTTTGACCCGGACCATTCCGGACTGCCGGACGGCTGCGTCCACCACGCGATCATCCGTGGCAAGGGCTGCCGTGTGGAACTGTGCGATTTTTCGGCTGGCCTTGCCGGTATTGGATTTATGCAGGAGGATAGTTTTGGAAGAACGGCGCGCGAATGCCATCAATTCTCTTCCCTGATTGATGCTTTCCAGATACAAGCCGATGATTTCCGTATTCGCGTCCCTCTCAAGATAGTTCAGGTAGTCAATTTCGGTGAAATCCAGCTTGTTTCCCATACTGATGACCTTGTTGGGTCTCACGTTCATGCTGGACAGCTGGTGGAGGTGCGTCAGGGCAACCCCGCCACTTTGGGAGATGATAGAGATTCTGCCTGCTCGGGTCACGAATCCCCTGAGGCTGACAAAGGGGCAGCACAGGCCATTTTCAAAATTGACGATGCCAATGCAGTTGGGTCCCACGAAACGGATGCCCCATTTACGCGCCTTTTCCAGGATCTCATCTTCCAGTTTTGCCCCTTCCTCTGAAAACTCGCGGAATCCCCCCGTCTCAATGACCATCCGTTTAATCCCTTTCTGGCCGCATTGATCAACGATGGAAGAAACAGTGGGGGCAGGTGTCAGAACAATCGCCACATCGATGCCTTCCGGAAGGTCCTGTACGGTCGGAAGGATTTTGTGCCCGAATAGAATCCCCCCGTGATGTCCGACGAGAAAAATCTCCCCGTGAAACCCGAAATAAAAAAGGTTTTCAGCGATGATTCTTCCAAGATTTGTTTCACGCTCCGAGACCCCAATGACAGCGACACGTTCCGGATAGAAGAGGCGGTCCATGATTTCTCCTTTCAATTAAATCAACATGTTCCCATTGAGTTCAAATACCTTGATACCCTCTCCTGATCTTGTTTCAGCAAGGGGTTTGAGGGCTTTCAATAAATTATAAGCCCCTTCATCGGAAGCGGCAACCATGAGGATGCGGTTTTCGCCGGGCCATATCTGTGTTCCCATCCTGGGGTTTGAGTGTTTTCCCTTTCCATACACCGGTCCCCAGGTTGTAAAGCCTGTAATTCCGATTTTATTCAAAATTTCGTGCAACATTTCCTCCTTATCGGAGTGGAAAATAAGAAGAATCAGTCTCATCGCAATGCCTTTTTCGTGCCCTTACGGGTAAAGAAGGTGTAGATGACGGGGACGATCAGCAGGGTAACAAGTGTAGACACGGTCAGTCCACCGATCACGGTAATCCCCATAGGGTTCCATGCCTCTGCTCCCTCACCCTTGCTGAGGGCCATGGGCAGCATCCCGAAGATGGTGGTAAAGGTAGTCATCAGGACAGGGCGCAGACGGCGCACGCCCGCGGTTTTGACTGCATCAAAAAGCGATATCCCCCGTTTCCTCAGAATATTTGTATAGTCCACGAGAACGATGGCATTGTTGACCACAATCCCTATCAGCATGATGACGCCGATGAACGACATGAGGTTCAGGGTGGTATGCGTGAGAAAGAAGGCCCAGATAACCCCCACGAGGGCAAAGGGGACCGAGAACATGATGATAAAGGGATCCCGAAGGGATTCAAACTGGGCTGCCATCACCATGAAAACAAGCACAATGCCCAGAAGAAAGAGAAGCCTCAAATCTCGGAAAGATTTCTGCTGTTCTTCCACATCTGCACCTTCCCGGATTTCGATGCCCGGCGGCAGTGAAAGATGCTTCATCTCTCTCCGAATGTTCCTCATGACCTCTCCCATGGAACGTCCATAGGTGTCGGCGTCCACGGTAATGATTCGCTGTCGGTTTTTTCGGTCAATCTGGATGGGACCGTACCTCTGCGCAATGGTTGCCACATTGATCAGTTTGACTGGGTTTCCTGTGGTGGAATAGATGGTAAGGTTGCCGATATCCTTGAGGGATTGCCGGTCACCTTCAGCCAGGCGAACAAAGATGTCATAATCGTCCCCCGCGTCCCGAAATTTCGTTGGGTCGTTTCCATAAAAGGCTGTTCGAACGGTATCAGCGACGAGGGCCATGTTCAACCCGAGGGTGGCAGCCTTCTGACGATCGAGTCTGATCCATATCTCGGGACGAAATCCCCGTTCAGAGGTGGTTACATCCACTGCACCGGGGATTTTTTCCACCATAGCCTTGACCTTGTGCGCCACGTCACGAATCGTTTTGGAATTACTGCCCAATACCTCGAGGGAGATGGGTTTCCGGCCCCCACCAAAGAAGAGCTTTTCCACCGGGCTCACGACCTGGACCCCAAGATATTTGATGCCGGGAATCTTCTCAATATCCTTGCGAACCGCGTTTGCCACCTCCTTGACCGAGCGTTTCCGCTGGCTTTTTGGAACGAGCTTGGCACCCACGCGCCCTACATAACTCCCCTCCTCGAATCCAAGGGCCGTGGCAACCCCTTCGCGGCTCTGCCCGACGAGGGCATAATAGTGGTCCAATTCCGGGATATCTTTTTCAAAGATTTTCATGATTTTTTTGGCAACCATTTCCGTTTCCTCGAGCCGTGTCCCCTCCTTCAACCTGAAATTGATTTCCATGTCCCCGGAATCGATACTTGGGATGAATTCAGAGCCGGTAAACCGTAGAAGGCTCAAGGAGATAGCGAAGATGACGATACCCGTCATGATGATCATCCACCGGTGGGCCAGAGAAAACGAGAGGAGTTTCCTGTAGATGGTTTCAAAGAACGTCAGGATCTTCTCTCCGACGGTAAAGAGGAGTGAAAATAGTTTTCGAACGCCCTGTTCCCTCTTTTCAGAGGAGGCTTTATCCAGCCAGGCGGCCCCTAACATGGGGGTTAGGGTCAGGGATGTGAAGAGGGAGCCCAGCAGGGTAATGGTAACTATGGCAGCCAGTTGATGAAAAATGATGCCACTGATCCCCTTGACGAAGATGAGGGGAATAAAAACCACAACGGTTGTCAGGGTGGAAGCAGAGATAGCAAGCCCGATTTCCGAGGAGCCAAAAATCGACGCAAAGCGGGGAGCCTCACCCATTTCGATGTGCCGCATCACGTTTTCAAGAACCACGATGGCGTTGTCTACAACCATCCCGATAGCAATGGAGAGGCTCATGATAGAGATAAGATTGATGGTGTAATCGAAGATGTAAAGGAATATGAAGGCGATGATAAGTGAAAAGGGGATGGTCAGGGCAATGATAATGCTGGCCCTGAACCTTCTTAGAAAGAGTAGGGTAATGAGGATGACGAGAAAGCCACCGTAATAAACGGTTTTAGAAAGGTCCCGGAGAGAATTCCGGATATCCCGAGCTGAATTGATGATAATCTTGATTTTTACATCACTGGGGAGCCGTTTTTGAATCTCCCTGAGCTTTGCCATGGCGGCATCTACCACTTCCACTGTGTTGGCCTCTGATTGTTTTTGAACCATGAGAACCATCCCGGTCCGGCCATCTCCCCAGGCCTTTTCGATCTGTTCCTTAAAGCTGTCTTGAATGGTTGCGACGTCTCTCAGGTAAAGAAGATGGCCGTTATGCTGCCCGATGACGAGATGATTGAGCTGATCTGGATC
>JALTEW010000485.1 GCA_027073795.1 bacterium
GACACAAAGATTGGGGACCTCCCGGGCCCAAAACATCCATTCTTGAAAAAATCATCTCTTTGAAGGGTTCTATCGAAATGCTTGTCCTCTTCGGGCTGGTGATGGGGGGATTGTTTGTGGGGTTTTTTACACCGAGCGAGGCAGGCGCCGTCGGTGCATTTTTCGCTCTCCTCATTAGTGTTCTTCGTCGCGCCATCACCTGGGAGGGCTTCCTCAATGCCATCAGTGATACCCTGAGAATCTCCTGCTTCATTGTCGTCATTGTGGCTGGCGCGGTCATTTTTGGAAGGTTTCTCGCGGTCACACGCCTCCCTTACAGCATCGCAAGATGGGCCTCGGCGCTTCCCGTTCCCGGTTTCGTCATTCTCTGGCTGATGATTGCTGTCTTCATTATCGGGGGAGCTATCATGGATGCCCTTGGCTTCCTGCTTATCACGATCCCTATTTTCTATCCCCTTGCCATGGGTCTTCACTATGACCCTGTGTGGTTCGGCGTTATGATTACTATCGTAACAACCATGGGAGCCATCACCCCACCCGTTGGTGTCAATGCCTATGTCGTGGCTGGGATGTCGAAGGATGTCATCCCCCTTTCGACAGTCTTTAAAGGTGTTATCTATTTTCTGCCTACCTATATCATTTGTGTTGCTCTGCTGGAGATCTTCCCGCAACTGGTTATGGTTCTTGCTAATATCGTAAAATAATATTAGGATAACCTACTAAAAAGGAGAGACAGTTGACAGACACGGCACAATCTATGTCTATCTTTATCGCCTTCTCTGCAGGGCTTTTATCCTTTGTTTCCCCTTGTATTCTACCTTTAATCCCTTCCTATCTTACCTATATGACGGGCGTTTCCTTCCATGATCTCACGGCTGGTGAATCTATGGGGAGGGTTCGCTGGAACACCTTCCGTCATTCCCTGGCCTTCGCCATTGGTTTTACCGTTGTATTTACCCTCATGGGCGCTTCCGCCACTTCTATCGGGGGTCTCCTTCTAAAGCACCAATACCTTATCCTTAAGATTGGTGGAGGGATCATCATCCTGTTAGGCATCCACTTTTTGGGTATTTTTAAGTTCAACTTTCTGGAAAAGAATAAACAATTTCAACTCAGGCGTCAGCGGATTGGGCTTTTTGGTTCGTTCCTGACAGGGGTTACCTTCGCGGCTGGATGGACCCCCTGTATCGGTCCCATCCTTGCCACAATTCTTCTCTATGCGAGCTCCACGGGGAGCGTTTACAAAGGGATTGTTCTCCTCGCCTTTTACTCCCTTGGCCTGGCCCTCCCCTTCTTTTTCGCTGGGCTCGCTATCAATACCTTCTTAGGGGCCTCCGGTTGGATTAAACGCCACCTTCGCATCATAAATATCATCAGCGGGGGGTTTCTCATTATCGTTGGTATCGCCATGATCTTGGGAGGGTTCGACATCCTGTTGAGGAAGTTTTAATCAGGACAAAATCCTCAATATCCTTGGGGAAAGGATTCCCTTCTTTTTGCACCATCTGTTAAAAACGTAAAGCCCGGCAAAAGCAACTATGAGAAAAACCAACCCACATAGCGAGGCAATGAAAGTCGTGCCCAGATGCCCTTGAAATTGACGGGAGATGATGGGAGCAAGTTTCAGGCCTAAGGCAACCCCCACTGCCAACAGCAAAATAGGCATCATATAAACAAGAAAGACACTCAAAAGGAAACTCCCTGAGGGCATGCCAATTTCCACGCGGTCTCCTGTTTTGGCTCCTATCTCATTCAGGGCAGTGAAGGTCTTCTCACACCTCACATCTCCTGATGACATACACGATCCGGCCAGGTAACACCCTTCACACGCGCTGGAGGTCTCCTTTACAATAACAGCATGATTCCTCCTGGTATCCACAACCCTGGCAGTTTCAAAAATCATGCGCCTAAGACCTCCTGCTGGATATTGATATTATACGACTTAATCTTGTGCGTAAGATTTCTGCGGGCAATCCCAATCTTCTCTGCCGTTCTTGAAATATTCCCCTCGTTTTCTCTAAGTTTTTCAATAATGTAGCTCCGCTCAAATTGTGAGACGGCCTCTTTTATAGTGCCAGAGGCAAAAAATGCTTCATCCACATCAGCAGGGGCTTCCACTCGTCTGCTCAGCATCTCCGGGGGAAGGTCCTGTAAGGTTATCACGTCTGAAGGAACCATAATGCTCAGTCGCTCCATGGTGTTCTTTAATTCCCTTACATTCCCAGGCCAAGGGTAATGCATCAAAGCCGTTTTGGCCTCATCATTGAGTATTTTTTGCTTCTTTCCCCGATTTTCCGTAAATTCCTTAAGAAAATATTCCGCAAGTAGAAGAATATCCTTACCTCTCTCTCTTAGGGGTGGAACCGTAAAGGGAATAACGTTCAAACGGAAATAGAGGTCTTCCCGAAAGGTACCCCTTTTCATCTCTTCCTCAAGATTCTTATTGGTCGCGGCAATGACCCGAACGTTTACCTGAATGGTTTTGTTCCCTCCAACTCGCTCAAAGCGTTGTTCCTCCAAAATTCTTAAAATCTTCGCCTGCGTTTTTAAACTCATGTCCCCGATCTCGTCAAGGAAAAGGGTGCCTTCGTTGGCCATGTCGAACTTCCCACGTTTCGAGGAGGTTGCCCCAGTAAACGCCCCTTTCTCGTGCCCAAACAACTCACTCTCAATCAGTTCCTCTGGTATCGCCGCGCAATTCACCTCTACAAAGGGCCTCTTGCGCCGTTGACTCAACCGGTGGATTTCATGGGCCACCACCTCTTTTCCGCTTCCATTCTCACCATAAATCAAAATCCAGGCATCGGTGGGCGCCACCTGCTCGATCTGCCTTCGAAGGATTTGAATAACAGGGGAATTTCCTATGAAGGCATGCTGCTTTTCTATCTTCTGTTTCAGAAGCAGGTTTTCTCTTTGGAGATTTCCAAAATCAATGGCATTCTTGACCGTTAAGAGAAGCTTGTCCATTTCAAGGGGTTTCTCAAGAAAATCGTAGCTTCCCATTTTAATGGCCTTTACCGCCATGTCTATCGAGCCGTGGCCTGTCATGATAATCACGGGAACAAAAGGAAATATCGCCTTGATTTTTGAAAGCACCCCAATGCCATCCATGCCTGGCATGGCAATATCCAGAAGCACCAGATCCGGTACCTCATGCTCTAAAATTTCCATGCCCACCTTCCCGTTCTCTGCAAGGGAAACCTGGTATCCCTCATCACTTAAAATCCCTTTAAGGCTTTGCAAGATACTGCGTTCGTCATCAATAACTAAAACCGTAAGCACATTTGACTCCTAGGTTATACTGGAAATTCTATCTCAAAAACGGTCCCCTGCGGCTCATTGTCACGCACGCGGATATATCCGTTGTGATCATTTACAATCGTATTGACAATGGTAAGTCCCAACCCCGTTCCTGTTCGTTTGGTGGAAAAATAGGGCTCAAAAAGACGCGCCTTGTCCCTGTCCGGAATCCCGTGACCGGTATCCGAGATGGACAATTTTACAATTTTCAGGATGCGATTAAAGTGTGTTTTAACTGTCAGGGTACCCCCTCCGTCCATAGCCGCAATCCCGTTGTTGACGAGGTTGGTTATCGCGCGGGAGATTTGTCCCCGATCCAGGTTCATTTCCGGAAGATCATCCGAAAGCTGCACTTCGAAGGTGATGTCCGGATGTGCCTCCGGATAAATTTTCAGGGTGTCCCTGATGATATCATTCAAATCATCAGGTTTTGGATTTGCCTCCGGCATGCGGGCAAAATGTGAAAATTCATTCACCAAGGCCTTGAGTTCATCTGCCTGCTGGATAATTGTATCGGTACATTCCAGAAAAACCCTCTCATTCTCATCGAAATGTTCAGAGTACCGCCGCTTCAGCCGCTGTGCCGAAAGTTTTATTGGCGTCAGGGGGTTTTTTATCTCGTGCGCAATACGCCGCGCCACTTCACGCCACGCCACCATCCTCTGGGCTTTTAACATCTGAGTCAGATCCTCAAACACACCCACAACCCCCAGATACCTCCCATTCTCCTCACTCAAAACGGTCAGATTAATCCGAAGTGTCATTAAATTTTTACCAATGGGTAAATCAACCTGCCGTTCGATACGTCCCATAGAATTTTCCTTGACTTCCCTTAAAAGGTTCAGTGCCATACTTTTATTGGGTTCCTTGAGAACCTCTTCAAAACGCTTTCCTACTATTTTTTCTGCCTGAACCCCAAGCAACATGGCCGCGGATTTGTTGAGCGTTGATATTCTTCCCTCCTGGTCAAGCGAGATAACTCCCGTAGCAATATTCTGAAGAACCACTTCCATATATCGCCTTCTCTGCTCAAGCTCGGCATTCAGCCTTTGCAGGTTCCGAGCTGTTGACTCTATCTGATTTTTATTCGCCTTTATCTCCTGTGTCATCCGGTTGAAAGCTCCAACAAGCATGGCAATTTCATCTCGTGTCTTAATCTTCAGCTGAAAATCGAGATTTCCCTTAGAAACCTCTTCCGTCGCCTGAGCTAACTCTTGGATTGGAACCGTTATCTGCTTTGAAAAATACAGCCCGAACCATGTGGCTGAAAAGAGAACAAGCAATGTTACCAAAAGCAACGACAGCAGATAAATGGATTTAACCGGGTTTTTAAGAACCTTGAGCTGCCTGTATTCAAGATAAGCCTTCGAGATTTCTTTGACCTTTTTTACCAGGTTTTCTTTCAGAAAATACCCTACAATTAAAAGATAGTGGCTGCCCGGTCCCCTTTTACTGAGTGGCGTGATGCCATAGACAATCTGTCCGGCATTCGTCGAGGTCCCGTAACTGAAACACCTTCCCTTCTTGAACCCCAGTCTGAGAACATCTTTAGGGGGTGGGAGCAAGGCCTCATCGGGAAGTGTTGAGTCAACACCTCTCGCAACCAGCATCAACTTGTTCCGTTCAAAAACCATAATGCTGCTTATATGGTAAACGGGAACCAGCTTCTGTAAATAATCCCGACTGGCGTTAGGAGTGCTTGTCAAAACCTTTTCAATAAACCGGGGATCCCTCGAAAGACGCATGGTAAGACGGACGATATTTTCCGCCTCTTCCTTGTAATAGGCTTGAGCAACTTCCAGCGCACCAGCCAGAGAGGTCTCAACCTGAGACCGAAACCACTTCTTTGTGCTTTTGGTAACGATACCGACAGACGCCACAAATAAAAGCAGAGCGGGGATCAGGGAAAGAGAGATAAACGCAAAAACAAGCTTTGTGCGTAGTTTTGCTCCCAACACCCTTCGCTTTTTTTCAAAGAAAAGTTTGACAAAGTTTCTTGTAATAAGAAAGATCAGGAGGAGTGCCAGAATGATGTCAATATTCACCAGCCCGACAAGGATGATGTTATTACTGATGGGAATCTCTTCAGCAAAACTCTGGTAATGTATCTCAAAAAATGTCAGGCCTACCAGAGCCAGGGAAATGGCAATGATAATCCAGAATTCCCGTTTTCTCCGTTTTTTCTCCTGAGCATCTTTCCGGCTGATGTCTATGATTCTCTGCATGGCAACACTTTGAGATTAAAGAATTTTCTATTTTATATCACAAATGTCGTGTCAGGTAAAACCATTTAAAGGCGGGACGGAATATCTTAAGCATGGCTGAGGGCAAAGGGTGTGAAAAGGGAGAAGGCAGAAAACCGAAGGGATGTACGCTCCAAGCTGAAAGCCTTCAAACAACAACCTTGATGCCCTCGTAAAAAGATATTACTTCCAAGGAAGTCTTTTGGTGAAACTTACATAAGGAGCTAATATTGTTGCACGTTCACCCGAACAACAAGAATCATTTAAAGTCGGCGGACTTCGTTGCTGATAGACTGCCGAAAACGGCATAAACAAGCTTTTTACGAGACTGTCTTTGTTTAAGCTCGTCAGCACATCAGCTTTAAACCTCATATCATAAATCTCTGATCAAAACAGGAGTTCCCTTTGCTGTCTCTGTCTTATGATTTTCATTTTAGGGAAAATATCTTGACAAACAGCGTTAAAAAGAGTAGTGAAAAAAAGCACAGAATTTAGGAGGTACCATGACTCACTATTTTTACATTCTGATTGGTGTTCTTCTTGTTCATAACTTTGTGTTCTCTCAATTTTTAGGAATATGCCCTTTTCTGGGTGTATCGCGACGTCTGGAAACCGCCCTGGGTATGGGTATGTCTGTTATCTTTGTGGTAGTTCTCTCTTCCGTCGCCGCCTTTCTGATTAATCGCTGGATACTCACCCCCTACCACATTCAGTACCTGAAAACAGTTGTTTTTATTCTTGTCATCGCAGCCCTTGTCCAACTGGTCGAGATGGTCATTCAAAAAACTTCACCGGTCCTCTACCAGGCCTTGGGTATCTACCTTCCCCTCATTACGACAAACTGTATCGTCCTCGGGGTAGCTGTCCTCATTACACAAAAAGGGTTCAACCTTCTCGAAACCATCATCTACAGCTTTGGGGCGTCAGCAGGCTTTCTGCTCGCCCTTGTTCTCTTCTCGGGGATACGGGAAAGACTTGAACTTTCAGATATCCCCTGGGCCTTTCGCGGAACGACCATCGCGCTCATAACAGCAGGTATCCTTTCCCTCAGCTTCATGGGATTTTCCGGGTTGGTGAGATAAATCATGGTGCCTGAGCTTGTCAGCCTTGCAGGTATAGGCTTTCTCGCCTCCTTAGGGCTGGGCATCGCAGCAAAACGCTTCGCCGTCAAGGAAGACCCCCGGCTTGATAAACTATTAGAAGTCCTTCCTGGTGCCAATTGCGGGGCATGTGGGTATGCGGGATGCAGTGCCTTCGCCAAGGCAGTCCTGAATGAGGAAGCCCCCGTCAATGGTTGCGTGGCAGGGGGTGAATCCGTCGCCCTTAAGGTAGCCAAGGTTCTTGGCAAAAAGGTAGAAAAGACGGAGCGCATGGTCGCCATTGTCGCCTGTCAGGGAACAGATAGACTCACGCGGCAGCGATTCATCTATCAGGGTATCGACGATTGCAGGGCCGCCGTAAATATTGGCGGGGGGTCCAAGGCCTGCCCTTATGGGTGCTTGGGCCTGGGAAGCTGTCAGAAGGTCTGTCCGTTCGGTGCTATCACTATAGAGAACGCCCTTGCGGTTATTGATCCGGAAGAATGCGTTGGCTGTGGGCTATGCGTGGATGAATGCCCGAGGGGTATCATCCATCTTGTTCCACTAAAAGCCTCTGTCCAGGTCCTGTGCAGTTCTCATGTGGCCGGCAAAACTGTCAAGGATTTCTGCGATGTGGGATGCATCGGCTGCAAACGCTGTGAACGCGCCTGTCCCTTCAACGCCATCCATGTTGTCGATAATCTTGCCGTTATCAATCCCGATAAATGTACGGCTTGCGGAATCTGCGTCGAGACATGCCCACAGCATACGCTCAATATGGTCTTTCCCGTCAAAAAGTTGGCCGTTATCAATCCCGATGATTGTATTTCCTGCGGTATGTGCCAGAAGGTTTGCCCGTTTAACGCTATTACCGGAGCAAAGGGCGCTCCTTACGAAATTATCAACGACAAGTGTCATGGGTGCGGCCTGTGCGTTTCACAGTGCAAGGCTCAGGCAATCTCTCTCATGGAGGAGGTCTTGTGAGAAAGGCGATTCTTCATCCCTTCCCCGGGGGGATACATCCCCATGATGAAAAAGGGCTGACGGCTTCCCTTCCCATTGAAGATGCCCCGATTCCACCGAGGGTTTTCATCCCCCTGTCGCAGCATATCGGTGCCCCTGCAGAGCCTATTGTTAAACCGGGAGATCACGTCAGGACTGGGGACAAGATTGCGGAGGCACGTGGGTTTGTATCTGCCAACATCCACGCCTCCGTGAGCGGGATTGTTCGGGCCATCCAACCCTATCCCCATGCCTCGGGCAGGCTCGCCCCGGCTATAGAGATTGAGACGTCGGATGAAGACCAAACCTTTGTTCCCACAAAGGATCGCAAGGATGCCCTGGCGCTTCCCTCCCAAGCCCTGATTCCTTTTATCCGGGAGGCGGGAATTGTGGGTATGGGCGGTGCCACTTTCCCAACCCACGTTAAGTTGAGCCCACCGGAAGACAAGCCCATCCATTCCCTCATCATCAACGGGGTGGAATGCGAGCCATACCTCACGGCTGATCACCGTCTCATGCTTGAGCGCACATCTGAAGTTATTGAAGGTATTACCTACATCCGTTATATCCTTGACGCCTCCTTCTCCTATGTTGCCATCGAAGCCAACAAGCCTGACGCCATCAAGCGCATGAAGGAACTCATCAGCGACCCAGATATCCACGTGATTACCCTCCCCAAACGTTATCCACAGGGCGCAGAAAAACAGCTTATCAAAACCATCCTCGGGGAAGAAGTCCCGGCGGGTGGGGGCCTTCCCATGGATGTAGGGGCTGTTGTTCAGAACGTGGGAACCACCTTCGCCATTTATGAGGCCATCCGATGGGGGAAGCCCCTCATTGAACGTATTACCACCGTAACGGGGCACGGTGTGGCGTTACCCAAGAACCTCCGGGTGCGCATTGGAACACCGGTCAGTGACATCATCGCGTATTGTGGGGGATGGCGTGAACCCCCCGGGAAGCTCATTCTGGGCGGGCCTATGATGGGAATCAACCAGTATGACGACAGGGTGCCGATTACAAAAGGGACATCTGGAATCCTTTTGATGCCACGCGGAGAGGTGGGAGACTATCACCCCCACACCTGTGTCCGATGTGGGCGATGCGTTACGGTGTGCCCCATGGGGTTACTTCCCAATTTCCTGGGTGTTTTTTCTGAACATGGGCGGTTTACCGATGCGGAGCGGCTTCACCTCCTCGACTGTATTGAATGTGGGTCCTGCACCTATATCTGCCCTGCCAAACGTCCCCTGGTGCAGATGATTCGTTACGCCAAGGGAGAGGTCCTCCGCAGAAGAAAAAAGGTGGCAAACAAATGAAAGAGACCCTCATACTTTCTTCTTCCCCCCATATCAAGTCACCGGAAACCATTCCGTCCATCATGTTTCAGGTCTGCCTGGCGCTTCTGCCTGCCGTCTTCGTCGGGGTTTACTCCTTCGGGGCCCGCGCGGCCTGGATTATCCTTTTGGCCATTGTTTCCTCCCTGTTCTTCGAGGCCGCGGCCCAGAAAATCATGAAGCGTCCCATCGCCATACGTGATGGCAGCGCCTGTGTTACCGCACTTCTCCTTGCCTTGAACCTTCCTCCGACCGTCCCGTGGTGGCTTGTCATTATCGGTTCTTTTTTTGCCATCATTATTGGGAAACAGGTTTACGGGGGATTGGGGCACAATCCATTTAACCCTGCCCTGGTTGGAAGGGTAGTTCTCCTTATCTCTTTCCCGGTACAAATGACGTTGTGGGCCTTTCCTACTCGCACACTTTTTTCAGGCGTGACGGACACCTTGTCCGGCGCCACCCCCCTGGGGTGGACCAAGACGTATCTCATGACTCATGGAAGCCTCCCCTCGACCCTCCCTTTTAACCTCTCCCAGCTTTTTCTTGGGCAGACAGGGGGATGTATCGGGGAAATTTCCGCCCTGGCCCTGCTAATAGGGGGAGGCTACCTGCTTTGGAAAAAGATTATTCCCTGGATTATCCCCGTTTCCTTTGTTGCTACCACATTCTTCATTACAGGCCTGTTCTGGATGATTCATCCCCAGCAGTACCTTAACCCTGTCGCTCATATCTTCTCCGGCGGTCTTCTGATCGGCGCCTTTTTCATGGCAACCGATATGGTCACAAATCCCGTCACCAACCTGGGGATGCTTCTCTTCGGTATCGGCTGTGGCCTGCTGACAGCCATCATACGCCTTTTCGGTGGTTACCCTGAGGGTGTTTCCTTTGCCATTCTCTTGATGAATGCCATGACCCCACTTCTTGACCGATGGACACGTCCAAGGGTCTTCGGGGAGGTTCCCCACTCATGAAAGACAACCTCAAACTTGTCCTCACCTTGACGATCATCTGTGCCATTGCCGCCTTTCTGTTGAGCTACGTCCATCAAATTACCCTGAAACCCATTGCCCACCAGAAAAGAATGGAAAAGGTCCGGGCCCTCACGAGGGTACTGCCTCCTTATGATAATCACCCGGACAAGGAGTTTGTGAAAGTCCCCCTGAAAAAAGGAGGGATACTCGAGGTTGACTTGGCCAAAAGAGGTGGAACCCTCGTGGGGGTTGCCTACCGAATGGTTTCCCACAAGGGATTTGGCGGAGACATCGAACTTCTCATGGGTGTGACCCCCTCTGGGAAGATCACGGGCATCGAAATCTTATCCATGTCTGAAACACCGGGATTAGGCGCCCGCATCCTTGAGCCAGCCTTCAAAAACCAGTTCAAGGGAAAGGCCCTTGAAGGCACAAAATGGGCTGTCAAAAAGGACGGTGGCGACATCGACCAGATCACCGGCGCCACCATCTCTCCCCGTGCTGTGACCGAGGCCGTTCACCGGGGGCTTCTCCTATTTGACAAGGTGATTCGCCCTGCGCTAAAATCAAATGGGTTGATACCATGACGCTCCAAAAGGAATTTTTAAAAGGTCTTTGGCGGGAAAATCCCACTTTCCGGCTGGTTTTGGGGATGTGCCCTACTCTGGCGGTCACGACCTCCGCCGAAAATGGCATTGGAATGGGGCTGGCCACAACCTTTGTGCTGGTCTGCTCCAATTTGTTCATTTCACTTCTCAGGCGTTTTATCCCCTCGAAGGTGCGTATCCCTGCCTTTATCGTCATCATCGCCTCCTTCGTAACCCTTGTCGACCTGGTGATGGAAGGGTATTTCTTCTCCCTCCACAAGGCCTTGGGGCTTTATATCCCCCTCATTACGGTAAACTGCATCATCCTGGGGCGCGCGGAGGCCTTTGCCTCAAAGAATTCCCTTGTCCCTTCGATTGCGGATGGTTTGGGTATGGGAATCGGGTTTACCCTTTCCCTAACAGTGTTAGGCGCCGTGCGCGAACTGATTGGGCGGGGGATGCTTTTTGGTGTCTCCGTCTTTGGGCCTCACTATCCTGCGCTTCTGGTCTTTGTGCTCCCACCGGGAGCCTATCTCGCTCTTGGGCTTCTGTCCGCGCTTATGAATCGCATCTCGTTGAAGAAGGAAACCTGATTTCCCTTTAGCCGTGAGGCAACGGGTGCCACTGGCAAAAGAAAAGTCAAAAAAATCGATAGGAATGGTTCGACTCCGCCTGACCGTGGCCCTGCCCGCTATTGTTACGCTTCTAACATTCGGGGCGGGTATTCTCGCCGTCAACGTCTGCAGACTCTATATTTTCAACCCCTTTGGAAAACTTCGGGCACCCCCCTTCCACCTTAGCCAGGCTTATATATGGGTCGCCGGGTATGCCCTAATCAGCGGACTTATCGGTTTTGTCTTTGCCTACTTCATCCTCAGCCGTCCCATGAAAAAGGGACTTGAAACGATCGAATCCTTCCTTCCAACAGAAGTCTCTGCCCCACAAGGGGCAGAGACTGAAACCATCCTTCTTTCCCAGACCCTTACAAATCTCTATCCCGCGCTTGGGAGACTCAGGATGGCTCAATCGCTTCTGGAGGCGCTGCAGGGAGGCATCCTGTGGGTTGGAACCGATAAAACGCTTCTATATGCCAATCCAAAGGCCCTAAACATTCTTGGAAAGATTTCCCCCCCTGAAAAAGGTGCGCCCCTGACCCTGAATACCCTTACGCAGAGGGTTAAAGATTCCGCACCCCTCCTTTCCATCATTGAAAACGGTATCACCAAACGCCAATATGTCAGTTCCAAGATTATCACCCTCACATTCGGGGGGGAACGCGCCATAAAATTAGGCGTTACCTCGTCTCCCATTGGCACGGGCAACCATTTTGAGGGGGTCCTTCTCTCGTTCCGTGAACTTTCCGAAATCCAGCGGCTCCAGAAAGACCTGACGCAGCTTGACCGTCTCTCCACACTCGGAAGGCTCGCCTCAGGGCTGGTTCATGAGATACGCAATCCCTTGGGTTCTCTCATGGGCCTTCTCGAGATTCTCAAGGGGGAAATCTCAACCGAAGACGGTGAAACCCGAACCCTTATCGATCGGATCTATCAGGCAGCTGCGCGGATACAACACCTCCTTGCAGAGGTTCTTGATTTTGCCGGTCCTTTTGACGTTTTGATTCAGCGAGTCTCCCTGCACTCCCTTTTAAATCAGGCCGTTGACGAAACATCCGTCGCCTTTCAGGGGAAAAATTTCCGTCTCAAGAAGGAATTCGCAACGGGAGAAGATGATCCTGGAATCCTTGCGGACAGTGAGAAGCTGAAGCAGGCCTTGATCAACATCCTTAGAAACGCTATGGAGGCCGTCAATGAAAACGGAGAGGTCCGCGTCTCCGTCTCGGCTGCGGATTCGTCCATGTTTCAAATCGAGATTTTCAACACAGGGTCTGCCATTGCTGAAAGGGACGTGGAGTCAATCTTTGACCCGTTTTTTACGACGAAACCCCGCGGCACCGGTCTGGGGCTTCCCATCGCGCGGGAGCTGATCACCCTTCAGGGCGGAGAGCTTTCGCTTGTCAGCGCCCCCGAACGTGGGGTCTCCTTTTATATCCGCATACCGGGAGTAAGTGATGAGAGGTAAGATACTGGTTGTCGACGATGACCCTGACATGCAGTTTTTCCTAAAAAAGGCGTTAGAAAAACTTAATCTCGAAAGCACCTTGGCAGGGTCCCTCTCTGAGGGAAAAGTTAGGCTTTCTGAGGACGCGTGGGATGTCATCCTGCTGGACTACAAGCTTCCGGATGGCAACGGCATAGGGTTCATTCCGCTCATCAAACAGTCCCGCCCGGAGGCTGTTATCGTGGTCATGACGGCCTTCGGGTCAAGGGAACTGGCTATGCAGGCCATCAAGGCCGGCGCGTACGATTATTTCACAAAACCCTTCAAGCTGGAAGAAATGGAGGTGGTACTCCACCGCGCCATGGAGCGAGCCCGCCTTCTGCGCGAAATCCAGCGCCTGCGCCAGGAACGGGAAGCAGAGGTGCACTGGGAACGCATCATCGGATACAGCACCCCCATGCGCGAGGTATACCGCGTGCTGAAACGAATCGAGGATACGGATATTACGGTTCTCATCACAGGAGAAAGTGGCACAGGGAAGGAATTGATCGCCGAGGCCATCCACCGTCACTCCAAGCGAAAAGACGAACCCTTCGTGAAACTTAATTGTGTCGCCATCCCTGAGGGCCTCCTTGAGAGCGAGCTTTTTGGTTATGAGAAGGGTGCCTTTACCGGCGCGCACCGGAAGAAGGAAGGTAAGTTCGAACAGGCCCATGGGGGAACGATCTTTCTCGATGAAATCGGGGATATGTCCCCAACCACACAGGCGAAGGTGCTGCGCGTCCTGCAGGACAAGGTGATTGAACACGTGGGCGGTACCACACCCCGGCAGATAGATGTCCGCATCATCGCCGCTACAAACAAGGACCTCACCAAGGCCGTTAAGGATGGAACCTTCCGGGAAGATCTTTTTTTCCGCCTCAATGTCATGACCATCCATCTGCCCCCCCTGAGAAAACGTCCGGAAGACATTCCGCTCCTCGTGGAGCATTTCATTGATGAGGCCAACCGGAAACACAACCGACAAGTCAGGGGCGTGACCCGGGAGGTGATGGCACATTTCCTTGCCTACCCCTGGCCGGGGAATGTCCGGGAAATGGAAAACCTCATGGAGCGCCTGGTCGTCATGTCAGAGTCAGAATGGATAGACAAGACAGCTCTCCCTGACTTCCTCCAGATTTCAGAAGACACCCCTGACCTGGAGGGAAAATCCCTGACGGATATATTGGAAGAGATGGAGCGCGCCCTGATCGTTGAGGCCCTGAGAAAATCTGCCGGCATCCAGGCCCGGGCGGCCAAACGTCTCGGGATTACCGAACGCAGCCTCTGGCACCGGATTAAAAAACTCGGCATTGACCCTGAGTTCATTAAACAATCTGTTTGCTGAGATTAGGGCCTCCTACAAAGATTGAAGGATTTGCTACATTTTTGGAGGATTGGGGTCAGGGCTTGAATCTTGAATTTCCGGGTTTTACCAATGAAAGTTAATAGTGGAAATAGGAAATTCAAGATTCAAGCCCTGACCCCAATGAAAGGCATGAAATTTGCTAATATGTTGATAGAAGAATATCGAGGAGGTCTCAAAATGAAGAAACAGACTGGGTTTACCCTCATTGAGGTCATCGTGGTCATTGCCGTGGTAGCCATCCTGGCCGCGATTTTGACGCCAACCGTGGTAAAAAACATCGACGATGCCAAAATCAGCCGGGCCAAAAACGAGGTTCAGGTGATCGGTGCTGCCATGACGTCCTTTTACAAGGACCTGGGGCGGTGGCCGACGTGGAACGGATCTGCCGCGAATTATGCCGACTATTTATATATGCTGAACGGCCCGGGAAATATGCCAACAAATTACGATCATTCCGTTCCGCATTCTTACTTGTGGAGGAGCTATTACTATGATGGGAATAATGGGAGTTCACGAGGAGACCTTTTCTCGAACCAGTTGATAAGCAACAATCCAAAGGGAAATGGCAATCCGTACGTAACTACCGGGGAATACAAATGGCATGGTCCCTATCTGACAGAAGTTAAGGCTGATCCCTGGGGGAGCTATTATGCGTCCAATGTACACTATCTCTACTACACCCCCACAGCCGGTATTCCTTATGCCGTCTTTGTATGGTCGGCAGGCCCGGACAGGCAGGCCGACACGCAGTTTGACCAAGACGCAACTGGCACGGTCACCGTGGGTGATGATGATATTGCCATGAGATTAAAATAGCAAAAATCAGCAAGAAGGAGGCAAAATGAAACTCAAAGAAAACACAGGTTTTACCCTCATTGAGGTCATTGTCGTGATTGCCGTGGTGGCCATCTTGGCTGCCATTTTAACCCCCACCATCGCGAAACAGATTCAGGACTCGCGTATTTCCCGCGCGAAAAATGAGACCCTCGTCATCGGTGCGGCGATTTCCGATCTCCACAAGGATACCGGCTGGTGGCCGTATACCAACGCCAATGGACCTTCAGGTGGGGTGGATCGGATCCTTGGGGACCGCTCCACTGTCCCAACCGGTGCGGCTCCTGGCGCCGGCGCTGGGGCCAAAAACTGGGGAATCTGGGGAGAAACCAAACCGATGTATGACTATCTCTATTACAATAACCCGGATGATGACACTGGAAAAGATGGACAAAACCAGGTCAACCCCATCCAGGATTATCCAATAACCGGTGAGTTTAAATGGAACGGCCCTTACATCAAGGGTAAACTCCTCGACGATCCCTGGGGCCGTTCTTACGTGGTCAACGCCCGGTATTTCCCCGGCAATACGCGAGGAGGAGCCAACCGGCACCATGTGTACGTCCTCTCCGCCGGGCCGGATCATCTCTGGTCCACGCCTTACAGTGATGGAGCACCGGAAGAAGAAATCATGGGGGACGACATCGGCTTCCGTATCTGCGTAAGAAAATAACCGCTTTGGGGTCAGGGCTTGAATCTTGAATT
>JALTEW010000486.1 GCA_027073795.1 bacterium
TCAAATCCAATGCTATTGTTCTCGTGTCCATGGCGCTGCTCTCAACCTCAACGGTGTTTGGTTTGGTTCACGGGCTTCACCACCTTAAGGTTCCAAACAAACTGGTTCACCTCTTCTTTTTTAGTTTCCGCTACATCCACGTCATACACACGGAATACCACAAAATCACCAATGCCATGAAGGCGCGGGGGTTCGAACCAGGAACAAGCCTTCATACCTACAAAACCTATGCCTATCTCCTGGGGACTCTCTTCATCAAGAGCTCCGAGCGTTCAAAACGGGTTTATCAAGCCATGATCTGTCGGGGATTCGACGGAACGTTCTGGGTATTTCAACATTTCTCCTTCCGGAAACGAGACCTCCTTGCCTTGGTGTTTATGGGAACCTATGTTTTGTTTTTGGCGTTGATGCAATGGGGAGCAAGGTATTGATTAAGCTAAAAAACATCAGTTTTGAATACCCAAACGGGCGTAAGGTCTTTAAAAATCTAAGTCTTCATGTACGAAAAGGCGACCGCATAGGAATCATCGGCCCAAACGGCAGCGGCAAGACGACCCTGCTTCATCTTATCGTGGGGCTGATTAAACCGGCCGGTGGTGATATCACCATACTTGGAAAATCCCGGGAGAGTGAAAAGGACTATCGCGAGGTTCGAAAACGGGTGGGGCTTCTGTTTCAAGACCCGGAAGACCAGCTTTTCTGTCCCACAGTTGCGGAGGATGTGGCCTTTGGACCCCTGAATCTGAGGAAGCCAAAGGATGAAGTGCGCCGAGTCGTTGAGCAAACGCTGAACGAACTTGGCCTCGAGGGATTTGAGAACCGAGTCACCTACAACCTCTCAGGCGGCGAGAAGAAACTCGTCTCTCTCGCAACGATCTTTGCGATGGACCCTGAGGTATTGCTGCTGGACGAGCCAACGACCGGGCTTGATGAAATGGCCACACAAATCATCGAGGACATTCTCCTTCAAAAAGCCCATACCTACGTCATCGTGAGCCACCAGCGGGAGGTGTTAGAAAAAATAACGCATGATATCTACAAAATGGATAAAGGCACTCTGAGAAAGTTATAAAAATTTTACAAGAATCGTGATATGTTGTTATCAGGTTTAAAATAAAATTAAAAGGATAGAATATGGTTTCGCTTTTTCAAAGGGGGGGGCCTGTTATGATCCCCCTGCTGATATGCAGCTTGTTCGCCGTGGCGTTTATCGTAGAGCGGTTTGTTTTCTGGGTTCGCCTGAACCGCTTCAGAGACAAAAAGCTGGTCTCTAAAATCCTGGACTTGTGTGATGAGGGGAAATTTGAAGAGGCCTACGAGGTAGGTAAAAAGAGCAAGGACTTCGTGGTCTACGTTCTCTTAAATGGAATCGCCCACCGGGCCTACTCCATGGAAGGCGCCATGGAGGCGGCATTGGAACGGGTCATCAAAGAGATGAGCAAGAACCTGATGATTTTGGACACCCTTATTACCTTGTCCCCCTTGCTGGGGATTTTCGGAACGGTTACAGGCATCATTTTCTCCTTCGACATGCTGGGCAAGATGGGGATTGAACGACCTCAGGTTGTCTCTCTTGGAATCGCCCAGGCCCTGATTACCACCGCCTTCGGCCTGGCCATCGCCATGCCAACTCTGATTTTTTACAATTATTTCATCTCACGGGTAAATCACGCGGCGAAAGAGATTGAGAAAAACGCCAATATCCTCTCCTTGATAGGCGAGAGGCGGTCTTTTGAGAACAAGAAAGAGGAGAACAAAACCCATGATCAAGGTTAAGACCTTCGAACGCAGAGGAGCTCGGCTTGAAATGACGCCTCTTATGGACCTGATGTTTACCCTGCTTGTCTTTTTCATCTATTCCATGCTTTCCATGACCATCCACCATGGCATCCCACTAACCTTGCCCGAGGCAAAAAGTGCAAAGATAGAAAAACATCAAAATATTGAGGTTTCCATTACCAAAACTGGGCATATCTTTGTGAACAAGCGCCAGGTAGAGCTTAAAGATATAGCCCATGAGATTCTCTCAACCTGCAAAGACCTTAAGAAGACAACGGTTCTGATCAGCGGGGATAGCGCCGTGTCATACGAAAGAATCATGCAGGTTTTGGATACTCTCAGGACCCATGGTATTTCGGATGTTGTATTAGAAACTCGACATGAATGAAGCATTGTACACCTGGTATCCCTACCGCAAGACGCTGGTTTTGAGTTTCCTTTTTGCATTCTGCTTTCACGCCACTCTTTTTGCCTTTGTCCACCGTCTTCCCTCTCTGGGAAAGCTGCAGGTCAGCCCGCCCGAAAGGATAATGGTACATCTCCGTCAAGCACCTTCGGCAAGGAGCGTTTCCCTTGACCTTCGCAAGGTAAAACCTGCTTGCTTCTTCCCGGCGATTCCCCCTGTAAAAAAGGTGAAAAAGGTTCTCCCGAAAGAAAAAAAGGTGGTAAAACCGGTCAGCCGCAAGACAGTTCCAAAAAAGGCAAAAAGACCGGCCCCGAAAAAAATAAAGCCCATGAACACCATATCGGAACAGCCTGAATTGAAGGAAGCATGGATTGACCGAGTGGTTAACACCGCTGTGCCCGGCATATACGCCCCGCGCGTTGCGTCGCCGCCTACAAGGCAGGGAACCGGTGTGAAGGGTTCTCCAGCCCCTCAAAAGAGGGAGGTGGCCTACCCCGATTACGGGAAGAATCCGGAGCTTGGCTATCCCCCGTTTGCCCTGCGAAGAGGATTCGAGGGTCGGGTTGTTTTAAGGGTTCTGGTGAGTAAAGAGGGGCAGGCCCTCAAGGTAACCTTGGCGAAATCAAGTGGCCACGCCATCCTTGACAGAGCTGCCATCAAGGCTGTTAGGGAATGGATATTCAAACCGGGAAAACTGAACGGCGTTCCCATCGATATGTGGGTTAAGGTCCCGGTGGTGTATGAGTTGAGATAAAAAATAGGATAAAAAGCACTGGGCAAAGGGCAAGAAAACAAATTTATATCTCACGTTTCCCTGTTTCATACAGGACTTTGTGAATCCCTCCCCAATGTCAAGACAAAAGACAGGCTTCTTTAAGGTGGATTAATTCAGCCTGTCTGTTATCGTTTCTGGCTCCCCAAAGTATACCTCATGGGGGGTCCTGTAGTTTTTCGCTCCGATGAAGTTTCAGGAAATGATTGATTTACCCTTTGCCTTTCGCCTTTACGTTTCACTTTTCTTCCCCAATCTCGATTCCGTTCCGTTCAGGATTCGTCGGATGTTTGCATGATGCTTAATAATGATCAGAAACGCCATGAGGCAGGCAAAGAGAATGAACGGGCGTGGGTAACCCCAGGTCCAGCCCCAGAGGGGCAGGAAGGCACTGGCCGTAATAGAGCCAACTGAGACCATACGTGTGATCCACGCGGCTACGAGAAAACAGAGGAGTGCGAGAAGCAGGGCCTTGGGCATGAGAATGAGTATAACGCCGATGGCGGTAGCCACCCCCTTGCCACCCCTGAATTTCAGGTAAAGAGGAAACAGATGTCCCAGGAAGGCGCTGAAGCCGACCAGGGCGACGAGATAAAGGTTGTCGAGAACAAGGGTTGCAACGAGGGTGGGAATGAGTCCCTTGAGGATATCAAAGAGAAGGGTGATGACTCCCAGAGTCTTCCCTCCACTGCGCATCACATTGGTAGCACCAATGTTGCCGCTGCCTATCTTCCGGGGATCCGGCGCGCCGGTTATCTTGGCGAGGACGAGACCGCACGGGACAGATCCCAAAAGATACCCAAAGATCACTAGGCCAAGTCCACTAGCCGTCGCTATCTGACTTCCTCCCTTGTTTCAGTGGTTTCTTTTCAGTTACCACCAAATGGAGGCCGTTTCAAGGGTACGCTTATGCTTTTGATTTGTAGATCTTGCAGCACAACCCACGGAGGTTCGTTGAGCCGAGTTCCGGATTGTAGGGTGGGGCATCACCGGTCAGGATGTTCACATTGGCCGTGCGCCAGCCAAATTCCTCAGCGGGCCCCGCTTCCGGGAACCACCACGCGTAATCGACGCCGAGGACCTTAGGATGGATTTCATCGCTGATGCGTGCCGTCTGTTGGATAGCACCCTTGGGTGTTTCAATCGTGACGGAATCCCCGTCGCTAATACCATGGGCAAGGGCCGTTTCAGGGTGGATCAAAACAAATGGCTTGGGATGGAGGACCCGAAGAGAAGAGACCTGCCTTCCGCCCGAATGGCGGTAAGCGGCGGATTTCCAGGTCGTAAAGATGTAGGGATATTCCCTGGCCAGTTCTGGCCGCGAGAAAGGGGTTTCCGGTGGTTCGATGTAGTTGGGAAGGGGGTCGAATCCCCAGGATTTTAACTGTTCACTGTAAAGTTCGACCTTACGGGTAGGGGTCTCAAATCCGTTTGCCTCGTAGTCACGGTAATGAAGCGTGCCTGGGATAAAGCCGATATGGCTTAATTCAGCGAAGGTGAGACCGTAAGGTTTCAGGATGAAATCGAGACAGGCCTGCTCCGTTTCCCAGAAGGCGTCCCCGAAACCGAGACGTTGAGCCAGGCCCTGAAGGATTTCGTAGTCGGAACGGCAGTCGGGTCGGCGTACGCATTGGCGTTGGGCACTCAGGACCGGGTAGGAATAGGGGGGTGTCACGATGCTGTCAAATTCCAGGTAGGTGGCGGCAGGGAGGACAATGTCTGCCATCGCCGCCGTGGGGGTCATAAAGTGTTCGGCAACGGCAAAAAAGTCCAGTTTTTTCAGGGCAGCGTAGACCCGCTTTGCGTTGCTGTAATTGGTGAGGGGATTCCCCCCTTGGTTGAAAAGCACACGGATGGGGGTGGGAGTTTCCTCAATGATGGCGTGAATGAGATCCTGGGGTTGCAAGTAGCGGATCATGGGAAGTGGCCGCTGTTCCGGGTCACCAGCGCGGTTTTCAAACACCTCTTGGGGCATTGCGTCCCAGGCCTCAAGTTCAGGGGATCTCCTCCCGCGCAGGGGGAAGCGGGAAGGCTTGACCTCTCCCCCGGGAATTCCCAGGTTTCCAGTGACAGCCCGGAGAAGGCAGATGGCTCGCGCCGTTTGAAAGCTGTTAACCCCGTGGTCGATGAGATTTCCCCACTGGATCGCGGCGGGTTTTGATCGGGCGTAGAGGCGGGCAGCAGCGGCGATCTTATCTTTTGGGACCCAGGTCACGGCTTCCACCCTTTCCGGAGAGGTGGCAGCACAATGCTCACGGAGCTTGTCAAATCCCGTCGTCCATCGTTCCACGAAGGCGTGATCGAACAGGCCTTCCGAAATTATCGTGTTAAGCATTCCGAGGGCCAGAAGCAGGTCGGTTCCCGGCCGTGGCTGCAGCCAGATATCCGCTTCAGCGGCGAGTGTCGTCTTTCGGGTATCAATGACGATAAGGCGGGCTCCTCGTTCCCTTGCCTGGAGAAGCCGCTCGTGGGCGTGAAAAAGGGTTGCGTCAATATTTTTTGCCCACACGATGATACATCGCGGAGGAAAATCGTAATCAGGAATGGCATAAAATCCATAAGTGAGTTTCGAGGCCGCCACCCGGGGGACGAAGCAGACATGTCCTTGCCAGGCCACATTTGGGGATCCGAAGTGATTGGCAAATCTGGCCAGGTAGCTGTCCTGGAGCCCCTTGGCCGCCCCATGGGCAAAGGCCACGGAGGGTGCGCCAATTGTTTTCTTGGCATGGGCAAGCCGCTCCGCGATGGTATCAAGGGCTTCATCCCAGGAGACCTGCTCCCAGTTCCCGCTCCCTCGTGGCCCCTTCCTTTTCAGAGGCTGTGTCAGCCGATCAGGATGGGTAAGCAGCTCGAGAGACGCCTGACCCTTTGGACAGAGTTTCCCTTTGTTTAAAGGGTGTTCAGGATCTCCCTCGATATGAACAGGTATGCCGTCCTTCATGTGAATGAGGATTCCACACCCAATCGCGCACAAGCCACAGGTACTTTTGATGATTTCATACTCAGATGATGGATTCATTTTTTACCTCGTGTTCTAAAAAGGTTTAAACGTAAAAAATGTCTCTTTAACATGGTGCGGTTATCCTTTTTTATCTGTCGTGGTTGATGTTACATGTTAGGTTGAAATAGGTAACAAATTAAAAGGGACCTTAGCGATTTTCTATACCGAAGGGCGCCACCTCCATTTCCCAAACTACCGAGGGATCCAGCACCTCGTAGTGGCTCTGGGTGAATGGGCAAACCGCCTGACAGGCAGTACAGGATGCCCCGGAATCGATCCAGTAGTTCAAACAGGCCTTGCCGTTGACATACCACTTCAACGCCCCTGGGTTTCCTGTTTCAACGGGAGGTTCCGTGGACCTCTTGTCAAACGAAATTGCCCCCACCTCGCATGTCTTCGCACAGCGCATGCAGTTTTCGCAAAACTCGGTGACCCCGAAGTCAATCGGCCTGTCCGGAATCAAGGGCATATCAGTCAAGACCTTTCCAATTCTTACACAGGCGCCAAACTCAGGCGTAATTAAAAGTCCGTTTCGCCCTAATTGTCCCAAACCTGCATCGATGGCCATGGGGATACTCAATCCGGTACTGTTCTTGCAGGGAATGGCTGTATAACCCATGGTTCGGATTGCCTCAGCAAGGGCAACATCCGTGAGTCCCATTCTGGAGTAGCCAATGTTTGTCGCAACACTGGTGTCGACGGAGGATGAACCGATACTCGCCAAGATGTGGTTCAAATCCATAATCGTTACAACTGCAAAGCGAACCCTGTCCGGGATAATCAATTCATTTTCCGTCTCGTCGGGTTCTTTGACATCTTTAAAAACAATTTTCTTGGTCAAGGGGGTATCTGGCGAATAGATGTTCCTGCATGTCTCGGCATATACCCATTTCCGGTTCAGTTTCGCAATCCCCACCCGATTGGCGCCAAGAAAACGCGCTATCTGCTTGACCTTTTTTGTCAGGTCTCCTGGATCCGGGTCTGACTCCGGGTTTCCCTGAAAGGGGGGCGGCACATTGATTGGCTTCCAACTCAGGAATCCTTCGTTTTCATGTCCTTCCCCGTATGGCATGGTCAACCTGTTCCATGTTGAGGCGCCTACCCACAGGGCGACGTGGGACCTGGCTTCCTTTACGCTTGCTACGTGGACCTTGTCACCAATCTGGCCTTTTTTGTATTGCCCCAGCATTTTTTGACTCCAGACTTCGAACCAAGGACGTCCCAAGTCCTCTGAAACTTTTTTAAAGGCCATGTTCTTTTCAGAAAATCTTTTTAATTGTTTCCCTCTCACTCCATAGAGTTCTTCCGCGGATGCCTTTAGTTTTTTGATAGATTGTGGCAGTCTCTTTCTAGACATTATGGCTCTCCTCTCATTTATCGATGAACCACCCCACCGCAAGCGGGCGGGGTGGTTCATTCTAAAAACATTACAAATGACTTTAAAAGAAATAGTAGGCGGAAAAGGTAATAGCGTTTAGCTTTGCATCATCATTACCATATGCGTCGGTTTTAATGAACTCGTTCTTTGCCCAAAGATACTCGAGGCCGAACATGATGCTCCTTGCCGGTCGCCACCAAACATTGGCTATGATAGCGCTAGCATTGTTAACCCACGTATCGGCACCTATCCAATCATTTTTATCATCGATGGCCGCGTAGCCCCCATATACATCAAACCATACATGATTGGTAACCCAATAAGAGAGACCAATCCATCCGCCATATCCCTTAACTTCGTCTATACTACCATCTTTTTTCCGCGCAAAAGTGTACAACAAACACCTCTCTGCAGCATTTCCTAATGCCTGACCATAGTAGGCTTTTCCAGAAAAGGCAAGGTTGCCAGCTTTCTTCCCGCGATCCTTAGAGGAGATGATTGGAATGTACCAGTCGAGGTCCACGCCCCAGACATCATAGTCATCTCCACTTCTTACCTTGATGCCATTTTTATAGATATCATTTGGCTCTGCCATGTTGCCATAGATCCCTTGCAGCCACAATCCCAGAGGCTTGCCGCCTGCATAACCGAGAGTCTTGCTGATTAGGGACAGTTCAACACTGGTGTAAGGGAAACCGAGGTTTTCTGTATTAAACCCAGCTCCTTTGGGATCATCATCGTAGGTCATAACATTTAACTCGGCACCAAAAGTATTTTTACTCATTGGGAACTTTTGGAGAATATCAATCATCAAAGCACGGCGAAAACCGTTGCCGACGATAGTCATAAAATTTTCGACCATTGGTCCGTGATGAATGCCGAATAATGCCCAACCCTTACCCATTGTAATCTTGGTGTTGCCTTTAGTCAAATACAGTTTCCCGATCCTCATACGGGGCACTTCGCCGTGATGGTCATGACCACCGCCATACATGTCGAATTCCATTCTTCCGGAGGTTTTCCATCCATAAAAGGAATCACCATACATCATCCATCCGAAGCGGGTTTGTCGAGCATTGAAGTAAAGACGATCATTTTCACCTTTTGTGGTGTTATCCCAAGGGACACGCCTAGTGTTAATCATTCCACCCATAATAGAGGCACTTTTGTCTTCATAACTCGCTCTGAATTTTACATAGCCATAAAAGATGAATTTCTTTGCACAACCACAAGTAACATCCGTCTGACTAACCTTAGCATAGACAGGGTTAATCAAAGTTAAGAATGCCGTTACAAATATAAACGTTAATGCAATTGTCAGCCTGATAAAACTTTTCATTCCTTCACCCCCCCTTGTTTCTAATGAATAGGTTTTAATCGCTAACAAAATATCGTTAAAACTTCCTTTAGCCTGACATTTTTCACCTCCTTTCTTTTTTCTCTTATAGGTTTATAGTTTTCTAATACCAACCATTTCATCTAAAAAAGTTTATACTGAAAAGCTGATTAGGTTTCATAATTTTATTCTCTTTTAGGGCTCAATACCCCGCGGCTTGCCGCGTTTCCTAAAAATGGGGTTGATACCCGCCCGCTTGCGGCGGGGTAGTTCATTTGTAAAGTAACATTTGCGGCAAAGGTACTCTTATTTTTATAGCATCTTCCGGACAATCATGTTGGCAACAATTAAAGTGGGCACAAAAGTCTGGATAAGTTACTACTGGTACCATTCCTTTCTTTGACCCGAAAAAAACATCTTCAGCGCAAATATCGACGCATACACCACATCCCGTGCATTTGTTTTCATCTATGATAGGTGGCATGATATCATCCTCCATTCCTTAATGTGTGTTACTTTATTCAACCTTTTTAAATTCCATAACTGGGTTTCCATTTGAATCTCGTCTTATAAAAAGTCCCTTCCCATCCAATAGTGGATTAGTAAGGGGATAATCAGCTCTATTATGCAAGCCTCTGGTTTCTTTGCGTTCATTAGCAGCTAGCATTACAAGTTCTCCAATATCGAGCAGATTCAAGGTTTCCAGGCAGCGGGTTAACTCCCATTGGTTTCTTGCAATTATCGATTCATTTGCCTTCTTCTTCAGACGCCTTAAATAGCTAAGGCCGGCTGTTAACAATGCCTCGGATCGAACATCTCCGGCATAGTCATGCATGATTTGTTGAAGTGCAATGTTGGTTTCTTTCCAGTCGGGCCCTTCTTTTTGAGCTTTGATTTTCTGAATTATATTTTTCTTTACTTCAATTTCGTTTCTGGCCTTCTCAACATCAGAGTCAGATGTCTTCTTGGCGTATGAAGCAGCATTATCACCAGCAATCCAACCATACGTGGCAGCCGGACCTATACCGCCCATTGATTCATCTCCAGCAGAATACAAGCCCTTAAGGGAAGTCTCGGCCTGAGCATTGATCCATATCTTTCCTTCCGGCAGCATATTATACGTCCCGAATTCAACTTTATGACTCCTTACATCTATACCCTCCTCTTCCATATATTTTATAAGGGACGAGTTTCCCTCATGCGTGAGCCAGTGCATCATGTATTTGTAATCATCGTTTGAGATATCTGTACAATCCATGTAGACTGGACCTCTACCTGATTTCATGTATTCTTCTAATATTGTGCCTTTTACCTCGGGTGTCATATCTCCATATAACTTATCAGGTTTTGTAACAAAGGGTCCTATAGGGTTTCCCCTGGGATCTTTAAGAACGCCTACCCAAGTAGCCTGACCATATCTGCTGTAATACCGCGGTCCTACATGCCTTCTTGGGATCTCGGGACCTACAATAATTGCCCCTGCCCTGTATGCCATTGCGCGTCCATCGCCAGTGAGTGTGAGCCCTCCGGCAACACTTGACATCCATCCGGGAACAGGGGGAGGATATAATCTATCAACGAACCCAGTTCCTAAAATAACGGCTTTAGCCTTAAATATAATTATGCTGTCTATTCGGGTATCAATCCCTATTGCCCCTATAATTTTGTTGTTATTACGAAATAGGTCAAGAACCATTACCCTGTTGATTATCTTCACGTTTTTTTCTATGGCCTTTTCAGTCAGGATTTTCTTTTGGTCTATCCCTTGATATTTCAAATGTGTAAGGACATCCCCTGGAAAGGAGTGGCCAGCAAACTCCCACTTTCCATTGAACTTCATTGGAATGCCCCATTTATCCCATAACTTTACTATATCAAACGATTTTCTAAGAAATGTATCAAGTACATCCTCTCCTGTCCCAGATTGCATCAATTTAAGCTTTGGCCCTTTTAGGCACTCCCTTTTAAACGATTCCATGTCAGAACCGTGAACTTCGGGTATATAACACCAAAAGTGATCATTACCTGCACGGCCACGTCCACTGTGCAATGTATTACATTTCTCCGCAATAACAACATTTACTCCAAGCTCAGCCGCTCTTATCGCAGCCATCAGACCAGCTATGCCTCCTCCAATGCATAATACATCTGTTTCTACTACTTGCTCTTTTATCATTTTAGGCATTCTCCTTTTTATTCTTTCACTTTTTATTCTTTCACTTTTGCTCTACGAAATCTTTCAGGATTATAAGTTTTTCTATGGGGGGTGCTTAAACTGGTTTATCACCTCGCTCCCAGCATATTTCGACAATATTGCTTTATTTAAGTAAACTTCGTACTTATCTATCTCTATCTCAATTCCATTACTCCAACCACGTAACATTGCGGCCTGTACATGCTGTGAGCAAAATTTAATTGCGTGCCTTAATTTAAACACTCCCACTATTTTGAGAATACTCATATCCCTATGCATGGCGAATTCTTGGTAAATATAAATTTTGGCAGGCAATCAAATCTTATAATGGATGAAAGTAATTTAATGTTTTTTCCCATTTTCAATCGTTGTATTCCTATGGATTAAACTAAGTATATTTCTTGAGTAAATCATTTCTTTTTCAGGCTCAGGGATACTCAAGCGCTTGATTGAGTTTACTGCCTCTTGGATATCCCCTATAACGTGAGGATAATCAGAACCCAAGACAAGCTGTTTTGAGCCCAAGGAGGAATAAGCACACATGAGGGCAGGTTCAAAAAAACTTACTGTGTCGTAGTAAAATCGCTTTATGTAATTTCTTGCTGGGCCTGAAAGATTTTCTTGGCATTCAGGGTATGCCTCATAGCAATTCTGTATTCGTTCTATCAGGAAAGGAATAGCTCCCCCTAGGTGAGAAACAATAAATTTGAGTTTCGGGAATTTATCCATAACTCCACCCATAATAAGACGTACCACGGCTACACAAATTTCCATCTCAAAGCCAATCATTGGACCAAGTCTATAATCTTTGTATGTGTCCCGATCACGTGGAGCACGTGGATGTATATGAATGGGCAGATCATAATTAGACATTGCTTCGTAAAAAGGATAGAGAGCTTTATCATCTAGCTCCATGCCATTAATATTGGTACCAATGCATGCACCTACGAAATTTAGTTCATCAATGCAACGCTTAAGTTCTTTGATGGTTTTATCAGGATCTTTGTAAGGTAGAGTAGCAAAGGCCATAAAATGCTTAGGATAGTCTTGGCAAATCTGTGCGAATTCGTCATTTACTATTTGAGCAATACTTTCACCTAATTTCGCAGGGAATATATCTACGCTGGGTGCAGATAGTGATAAAATTTGCATATCAATTCCTGATTTTTCCATATCTTCCAATCTTTGGTTAATATCTACCATTGGAGGTGTAATAGTTACTATTCTGTTACCATATTGAACGATAATCTGTCTCTCCCACTCATCTTTTTCTACAGAGATGCCAACTGTTGATCCAGTTTTTTCTATTTGTTTTAGAAACCTGGTTGGATAAAAATGGTTGTGAACATCAATTTTCATGACTACCTCCTTGTATTGCTTGGTCTTGGGCTTCAGCATTTACCCTTTTTAGGTGGATAAGGTGGTTAATTAAAAAGGTAAATAATAAACTTAATCCTAATAACCTTGCCAACTGGTTTGGAATAAATATACAGAAACCACTTATAATTAGGACGATGTTTTTCCATATACTAAGTTTAGTAACGAGAAATCCTTCAAAAGCAACCCCCATAGTTATTGAACCTAATGTTACAAAGAAAAAATTAGACAGGATTTGAGGCAAAGGACCTATCATTAATATGCCAGGGTTAAAAACAAATGCCCAGGGAACGAGAAAAGCGGCAAAACCCAGGCGAACTGCCCGGAACCCAGTTTTCCAAGGGTCACCACCAGAGATGCCAGCAGCTATATATGCTGCAACGCATACTGGGGGTGTGATAAAAGAGAGACAGCCAAAGTAAAACAGGAACATATGAGCAGAAATTGGTTCGACACCTGCCTTTATTAGTGCTGGGGCGAGCAGAATTACCGTTAATAAATAAACAGAAACCGCGGTCATTCCCATACCTAATATGAAGGCTGCACTTGCTGTCAGGGCCAATAGAATCAATAAGTTTCCCCCACTGATAGAAAGAATTTGAGAGGTGAAGTTTGTCCCAGCCCCCGTCATCTGTATAGAGCCGACAAGAATACCTATTAGGGCACAAAGAGGAGCAATGGATATCATTCCTCTTGCTGAGTCTTCAAGAGCAACAATAAGTTTTTTGAAACTCAATCTGCTTTCTTTTTTAAAGGAGCTTACGATTACTAAAGCTCCAATTGTATACATAATCGATGTTTGAGCTGAATATCTCAAAACCCCTAAGAGAAATATGAGGAGGGCAAAAGGAAGTAAGTATTGCCACCCGCCCAGTAATGTTTTTTTCAGAGAAGGAATTTCTTTCTTAGGTAAACCCTTGAGGCCAAGCTTTGCTGCTTCTAAATCGATTTGCACAAATAGCGTTGCATAGTAGGCGATAGCGGGTAGAAATGCAGCAACGCATACACTCCAATACGAAATGCCGAGGAATTCTGCAATAAGAAAAGCCGTTGCTCCCATAACAGGTGGCATAAACATGCCACCTGTGGAAGCCGTCGCTTCAACCGCTCCAGCGTAATTTTCTTCGTAACCGGTATTTTTCATCAATGGAATGGTTATCTGGCCCGTTGTTGCTACATTTGCAGCAATTGAACCAGAAACACTTCCGAAAAGCGTGCTCGCAATAACTGCCGCTTTTGCTGGCCCACCCCGCATAAAACCCACAGTGGCAAGAGCAAGGTCATTGAAAAATTTACTTGCTCCTAATGATTTAAGGAATCCTCCAAAAATAATGAATCCAGCCACGATAGTAGACACTATACCTATAATCATCCCCCATATTCCGTCAGGTGAAAGGTACATATATCCAAAAACTATAGGGTAAGAAAATCCAGTACTATGTAGGAATCCGGGAAAGTTGTTGCTATAGACGGCGTAAAAGAAAAAAAGAACAATTAGGAAAGGCAAGACCCAACCAATGGTGCGACGGGTTGCCTCTATGAATGAGATAAAAAGAAGGGAGGCTAATAAACTTTCAAAAGGGTATGTCATTAGCCTCCCTTCAGCAATTAACTCATTAGCATTTATTACAATATAGGCACAACCAGCTATGATAAATAAAATAAGAAGCATATCGTACCATCTTATTTTTTCCCTTGCCATTTTCTTTTTTGGTGCAACTAAAAGAAGAGCCAAGATACAAATCAGCCCAGCACTAATAGCCCGGTGAGAAATGGGAGAGATTTCCAAGCCAAGATATGAATATGCATTGCATAAATATAGGAGAGTATATAGAGACCAAACTATTGCCACAAGAAAAGCAAGCTTTGATTTTAACCCCCTATCGCTCCAACTTGTACCGATATTGAATTGATCCATATCGTGATACTTTCTCATAACTAGTTTCAGATACAGAGCAAAAATCTATTTTTTTCTGTTTTTTTTGCTCCGGAGTTTATCAAGAAGCACTTGCTGCTCTTTCAATAGCTTTTTCTGATACATTTCTGCTTCTTTTGTCCAAAGCCCTTTTTCTTTGAAATATTTAATGGCACCTTCGTGATAAGGAACAGCAAGAGTAACTGGCCGATACTCCAAACTCCAATACTTGGCTACAGGATGGGTATCAGCGAATTCTTTGCTGTGATCAAAAATCGCTTTAACTACCTCATAAACAATATTAAGGTCCATATTGGCTCGGGTAAACATAGCATTTTGATAACAAATTGCGTTGGGAACGGCGCTTTTGTTACGGAAACGTGGATCGTTTGCTGGAATATCCTCTATGGTGTATCCTGGCATATGTGTAGCTACAAAACGGGCTTGTTTTTTAGTAAGATGGATAAAAAGGCATTCACCCTTTGCCTCGTTTACTTGCATTACAGCACCAGGTACGACAGGGTATAAAATGGCATCAACTCTCCCTTCAATGAGACCCCTCACGGCTTCCTTTATACTTGAAAATGATAGTCCTGCCTTAAGATCTTTTAAACTCAGGCCTGCTGAAGCAAGTTGATACTTGGCCATATCGGTAAACATAGGGTTTGCTTTAAATTTGTAATAAACTACTTTACCTTTTAGATCAGCAATTGTCTTAATCCCCTTACTTGGGATTGTCCAGAACATAAACATATACTCATGCCCTGCGGCTACTGTGCGGATAGGCTGAGGTCCCATTTTCATATAAGCCCCGCGTCCTAAAAATGCATTCAAAATGTCTGGTGCACTTTGATTAGCAAAGTCGCATTTCCCCTGCATCATCAAAGGCAACCAGAGTTTAGGGCCTCCTAATGGTTGTACGATCCAATGTTTAATAGGGGTATATTTCTCAATAACCTTTCCCATGCCGACGAGCACCATGTGAACCGAAGCGCCTGGAGCGGGAGAGATGGCAATAAGATCTTTTGGCCACTGTGTTCCCAAAGAAGGCTGTGTCGTGAATAAAAAGAAAACTGCCATTAACAATAACAATCTACCTCCTAAAGAACATAAGTTTTTGAACACTTTACCCCATTTCATTTCAATCCCTCCTTTTAAGGTTAAAATTGTTGTTATTTGAGTGTATTGAAATGATAATTGTTCGGAAAACTTGAAAATGTAACGATCTTTAGCCAAGTCTAATTTTCCGCCATGTGCTAACTATATTTATTGTAATTAGTATCTTTATTTTTTTGTTTCAAAAAAGGTTGAAGCCGAGTT